>CAYSGP010000507.1:0-4762 GCA_964430095.1 uncultured Ignavibacteriaceae bacterium | reverse complement strand
AAAAAAATGAATAATCTTGCTCGATAGCTAAAGCACCAGTAAAAATAGAATTTGTCCCTTTTCTTCTTTCCATATCATAATAATGCCGTTTATCAGAGTCGCTTATATCATTTATTCGATATAATGCATCAGATTCAAGCTGATTATAAAACGTATTGCTGGACAATTTCCCGTAAGGAATTTTATAATCTAAAACTAAACTTCCTCCCAATCGGCTGCGTTTTACATTTTCTTCTCTTAAAGCCAGGTTATTAACCTTGATGTCTGCTCCATTATTAACTTCCCCATACCCGCCTGAAAACTTATCAGCACTTCTATCATAGTTATCAATATTAAAATTTGCTATTATACCTAAATCATTATTTATAAATCTATTACTAATGGTGCCGGCAAAATTATAATTACCATAGTAATTAAGTAATTGATTATAACCGCCTTTAGCTAAAATATCGATATGAAGCTTTTCAGGAGCTTCTTTAAGTCTTAAATCCACACTTCCGCCAAAAGCATCGGCATCCATATCAGGAGTAACTGCTTTTTTTACTTCAATACCATCAAGCATATTAGAAGAAATTAGAGAGAGATCCACGCTTCGATCATTTCCATCCGTTGAAGGAACGCGGACTCCATTAACAGTCACAGTACTGTATTTAGGAGAAAGGCCTCTTATTGAAATTTTATTTGCTTCACCGCCCCTTCGTTGTATAGATATACCCGGCAGCCGGCCTATTGACTCGGCAGCATTGACATCAGGCAGCTCTTTTATTCTATCAGCAGAAACAATATTTGAAATAGTATTGGATGTCAATTGCTGGTTAATAGCTGAAAGTTGTCCTTCAGCCTGAGCAGTAATTTCTATTGTCTCCCCTTCTAAAGCAATCGGTTCGAGATAAAAATCCTGCTCGATTGTTTTTCCAGCGGTTATAATAATATCATCCGAAACAGGATTATAACCAATATATGAGACAGTTATGGTATGACTTCCTGCGGGGATGTTACGAATTATAAAATTGCCGTCAAGATCGGTGGCGGTGCCTAAACCGGTACCTTTGATAATTACATTGGCTGCTGCAAGCGTTTCTTCAGTACTTTTATCCAATACACGGCCCGTTACCGTACCTGTTTGAGCTAAAGAAACTGACTGAAATGCTAAGAGAAAGATAATAAGAAAGATTAAAGTGATTTTATTTTTAAAAGAGTAAAAATTTTCAATCATATTTCTCCTCCTGGAAAAACAATTTTATTGAATTTCTAAATATTTGGGGAATTGCTTCGGAAAGAATTTATTTAAACTTTTAGGAATCATCAATAATGATTTAGCTTGAAATTTAATTGCCATAATCGGGAATCAATGGTTCTAAAACACGCACAATTATAATATGCTTTTTCTTAAGAAACAAGATATTAAACAAAGAAACACTTTGAGGTTCAAGGTATAATTAATCACTATAAAAAT
This sequence comes from uncultured Ignavibacteriaceae bacterium, assembly GCA_964430095.1. Classification (GTDB taxonomy): domain Bacteria; phylum Bacteroidota; class Ignavibacteria; order Ignavibacteriales; family Ignavibacteriaceae; genus DATKLQ01. The sequence continues at coordinate 3,306 of CAYSGP010000507.1, read as the reverse complement.
AATTGGCGCCGCAGAAAATATCCCCTTAATTCATAAATTAATTCTTCTCCGGATTATTATTCAATAGATGACTAATGATTCGTATTAAGCTAAACTCAGCAGTTGAAACAATAATAATACCGTTTTAAATAGATATGGAGATTTATTACAATTGAAGTAATTTCAGCATAATTTAAGACCATGTTTTTATCATTATAATAAAAGGTTATTGTAATAATAAAATCTATACAACAATTATTTTTTTTCTAGACCCCGTTCTAAAAAGCAGAAAACTGATTTGATTTTTTACGTTAATCCTTATAAAGTTTGATAAAAATTCTTGCTCATGGGTTAAAACCATTAATGTAAGATCTACTCTTATCAGCTTTTTCACAGATTTCTTGATGTAAAATTTCAAAACTCCAGCTAATAATTAATTTTTACTTTGGTGCAGGCGATAGGATGATGATATATTGAAATTATATCCGCAATATCGAATAGATTACAGGTTTAAATGTTCAATGATGGACCTGCTCTATGAAAACTTACTCCAAATAGAATTTTTTTTATTATTTAACCGGGAACTTTTTTTTTATGTTCTTATTTATTTTCCTGAACTTTACTCAATCTTTTTAAGCAATTGATTAAAGATCTTGATGTATGGTAATTGCATTTCCATATTGTGCTTTTGGGGCCGTACTTATGATTTTCCTCTTTGTCCAATCCGCCCCAGTACCATCCGCCGTATTTATGATCTAGCAAAAAAGTTTTTATATAATTCCATTGGATGCGGAACTTTTCATAATACTTAAGTTTATCCTGAGGAAACAATTGAGACATCAGCAAAAAAGAATTCAAAGCTTCTGCCTGGGACCACCATTCCTTGGTATCTCTTATAATTTCAGCTTTATTTTTATTTTCATAGTAATATCCTCCGTCGAATAATCCCCCATTCTCACCGTCCCATCCGTTATTCAATGCATGATCAACCATTGTTTTGGCAATCCGGAGAGTTGCCGAATCGTTTTTTATACCTAATGCTTCAGATGCCTCCAGCATCAGGTAAGCGGTTTCCACATCATGCCCGAATGATATATGATCAAATTCGTACTCGCCTTTACCAGCCGGCTTCCAATCCTGAGCAAAGAATAAAACCATATATCCTTTCTTTGTTGTAATCACATCTCTTATAACATGAAGAATTGAATTAAGCCGTTCTTTAAGCAGCGAATCAGGCCAGACGGAATAAAGCTCCGTAAAGGCCTCTAGAATATGAATGCTGCTGTTCTGGTCTTTCGGCGGAGTACCGCCATACCCATCTTTAAAAGGCTTTCCTTCCCTATTCATAAACTGGAAATATCCGCCATGCTCAGGATCATAACTGTTTTTCTCCATCCATTGGAAAGTCTCCTGTGCAAGCTTAAGAGCATCTTTGTTTCCGGAAGCCTTATAGAATGCTGCAAGTCCGTAAATCGCAAAAGCATTTCCATACGCTCTTTTAATTATCCGGCCGCTTTCTTCAAAAGGTTTTCCTTCACGATTTACCAGATCATAAAAACCGCCGGACTGCTTATCCCACATTTTATCTCTGAGAAACTTAAAACCGTGTCCGGCAATTTTAATCAGATCATCCCTGTTCTTATAAAATATTGAGCCATTTGCTGCGGACCAGATGTGCCGGGCTTGAGTAACAATCATTTTATTCTGCGGACCATCGATTTTCCATTCATAATCCAGGTCGCTGTAAAAACCGCCGTAAGCGGAGTCGATGCTCAGCGGGTACCAAAGGCTGAATTCCTGATCAAGCACAGGAGTCAATTCAGCTGATAATGAATCTTCATTTGTCTGAACATTAATCATTTTAATTTTTTCACTTATCTTATTTGAACAATAAAGGGAAAAGAACAAAATTATTAATAAGAAAAACCATAAGAGTTTTATCATGATTATAAATTCCTTTTAAATAAAGTCAAAAGGAAAAAGGAAAAAGTTAAAAATTAAAAACATCTTATATAAATTTTGAACTTTGCCTTTTGCCTTTTGCCTTATGCCTTTTGCCTTTTGCCTTTTGACTTTACTTTACCGTTTTATCTTCCGGGAGCCCGATTTTCTTATACAAGTCCCTCCTGCCTGATTTATCCTTAGTTAAAATTTCGCGGGCATATTTTGCAACCTGTTCAGCTTTTTCCCGGGGCACCACTACGACTCCGTCTCCGTCGGCAACTACAACATCTCCCGGGCAAACCAAGACGCCGCCGATTGCAACCGGCCGATTAACCGATTCAATTTCATTTCTGCCCGGACGGATGCCTCTCCCCTTTTTCCTTAAATAAAGGGGTACTTTCTCAATTTCTATTTCATCCGTATCTCTTGAGGAAGCATCTGTTACCACGCCGACCGCACCCAGGCTTTTCCAGAATAAAATATTGGCCGATCCTATGCTGCCGATATCTTTATCTTCAACATCATCAATAATTACAGCACTGCCTGGCCTTATAATTTTTGTAAATGCTTCATTGGAATACATATTATAAAAGTTTCCCTCCCACTCCTGGAATTTCTGATCAGGATTAGGCCTGTCGGGTTTTTGAGTAGGGACATACCGTACTGTAACAGCAATTCCCCGGAATTGATGAGACAATTCCTTTCTGTCAGTCCAGTCGGGATGGATTGCATGATCCACTAAACCTGTTCCGGGCAGACCCGCCATATCCATTCCGTCGGAAACATCCGCGACCCGCAGCCCCTCAAAAAGTTTGAGGATTCCGGCATCGTCCTCCTGAGAATAGACTTTAGTCTGAATAAAATTAATTCCTTTCTCAATTTCATTTTTTTCCTGAGAAAAAAAATACGGGGTATAAAAGAAAAGAAGGATGAAAAGGATTCCAAAATATTTTTTCATATTTGATTCCTTTCAACGGATATGAAACTATGGTTAATACATTGGAATAAATCTGTTCGGGAAAATATCTGAAAAGCCAAAACTATACCATTAAAGAAGCTTCTATAATTTGTTTTTTCAAATTTTACATCAGAATTAATATAAGTCTTTTTTATTGAAATGATAAATATTTATTGAAACTATAAATAGATTGATTATTCTCCAATTAATAATTAATGTAAAAGGCAGCCAATTTTTATGAGAAAAAGAATCAAAAGAAAAGATAAAATTGCGGAGGGCTGTAGTGGGAAAAAGATGTCTGAGGGCGGAACAACCTTAAAGATAAGGAACATTGTAGATGTTCAAACTATTGTAAAAAAAATACTCTCTCCCGTGAAAGATCCTCGTAGAGGATCAACAAAAATCACTATAGCAGAATTTAAATA
>CAYSGP010000506.1:0-3283 GCA_964430095.1 uncultured Ignavibacteriaceae bacterium | reverse complement strand
TGAATGAATGAATGGATGAATGAATAAAATTGTTAAATTGTTTAATTGCTAAATGTTGTAATGTTGAGAACAAATGATGTTGAGTTATCGAAGGCATGCCGGCAGCAATTCCTTGAATTATTTAACGTTTAACTTTAAGTTAAAGCATAGAATTGAGAAGGCTTATGGAAACTTCAGCAAATATAAATGACTTTTTAGAATTTATTTCTAAACTTCCTTTGGATGATCAGCTTATGATCTCTGAGATAATCCGTAAAAGAGTTATAGAGGAGAAAAGAAAAGAATTAGCCGAATCCGTAAAAGAGGGGAAAGAAGAATACCTTTCGAATAAAACCAAAAAAGGATCGGTTGAAGATTTTCTTAAAGATTTGGAAACTGAATGATGTATAAAATTGTAAAATTACAAAATTACAAGATTGCAAAATTATCCCAAGATCCCCATGCAAAGTCTCCTAATTCACAATCCGAAATCCGAAATTTGAAATCGAATTATCTTTGATTTTGTGAAAAATCAGACTTCAGATAAAGCAGAAATCTTATTACTTAATATTGGTACTCATGATGAGGTCTATTAAGCAAGAATAAGGATGTTTGATAGTTGCCTACCCAGGAATCTAAAAGAATCTTTTTAGGAAAGGTGAAAATTATGAAAATAGAATATAGCAAAAGTGCTGATGCTCTGTATGTATATTTCAAGGAAAGCTACATTAGTAAGTCCAAAGAAATAGAAGAAAGGGCCTCTCCAAACCTCCCCAAAGGGGAGGCTTAAGAGAAGGAAGAGGCCCCTCTAAATCACCCCAAAGGGGAGGCTTTAAGAAGGAATCGTAAGTGGTTTGTTGTTTGTGGTAGGTTGCAGGTTGGAAGGAAAAGCAGGTTAACGGTAAACGGTAATCGGTGGGAAAGGCGGAAGTCTGCAATCGGCAGTCTTCAGTAGTGCTAATTATTATTTAAACAAAAATAATTCATTCTGTCATTGTACAGACCCACCCCTCGCCCCTCCAGGGAGGGGACTCTGCGTTCTATTTTATTTCTTAACTTTTTTTTATCTGTTATGTCGTTTAATATATTGTTAACATAACCAACAAAGCGTATTGTCCCCTCCCCGGAGGGCCTGCCTGCCGGTAGGCAGGGAAGAAGGGGTGGGTTAGTTTTGTCAGAATTAATTTTGCTATGTTTCTCTGACAATTCAAGGGGTTCCATCAGTAAACTGTGCGAAAGTCGGCACTCTTCAGTCTCCAGTCTTCGGTTCTGGCAAGGCTTTGCGAACTTTGCGATCAACTTTGCGAACTTTGCGAGAACCTTTTTTTAAACGCAAAGGACGCTAAGAATCCGCAGAGTACGCAAAGATTTAAGATTGAAGCTTCATTATTAAGGCTAAAAAAATGAAATTATTTCGCCTGCTCTTCTTCCTTTTTCTTTTATCCGGTTCTGCATTCTCCCAAGTTGTTTATGAAACGATGCATAATGATGTTTATAATTATCTGGACAGATTAAGCCGTAAGGGCTTGATAGACTTTAATGCTCTCTTTAAACCTCTGCCTAGGAAGTATATTTATGAAAAGCTGCTGGATGCCGAAATCAAAATAGATAAGCTCACCGGGTTAGAGAAAGAAGAGCTGCAGTTCTATAAAAAAGAATATTTTATTGAAAGAAGCTATGCGGAAGATTTTAACGGAGAGAAAACTTCCGGGTTATTCAGCGAAGACAGTCTAGGAAGATTCCGTTTGTTCCATCATAACGGAAAAGATCTTAAGTTTAATGTTAGTCCGATTTTAGGTTATGAACTTACTTGGCAGGAGGAGGACCGGAACACTCACTCGTGGAACGGGCTTAACATGTACGGGTATTTGCCGGCGAATCTGGGATTCAGCCTGGATTTCAGGCTAAACAATGAATCAGGCGGAAGCGCCGACCGGCAGAAAGCTTTTACACCCGTTACCGGAATAGTCATTCATAATAATAAAAAAAGCTTTGACTACAGCGAGGTTAAAACATCGCTCTCTTATGACTGGGGCTGGGGGCACGTTTCAGTTGCAAAAGAATTCCTGGAATACGGTTATGCAAAAAGCGGCAGCCTGGTCCTTTCGGATAAAGCGCCGTCATTCCCGTTCCTGATGCTGCAGCTTAAACTAGACGGATGGATTAACTTCATTTATTTTCATGCCTGGCTTTCTTCAAACGTGTTTGATTCTGTGCATATTGCCGAATACAAAAGAGATATTTTCAGAAGCAAGTATTTTGCCTGGCATTCATTAATCATTACACCTTTTAAAGGATTTGACATTTCTCTCGGCGAGTCAATTGTATACAGCGATAAAATTGAGCCTGCTTATTTAATTCCCTTCATGTTTTTCTTCCTGGCAGATGATTATATTAATAACGGAATAAATAAACCCGGCGATTCCAATGCACAGTTTTTCTTTTCAATCAGCTCCAAGAATCATTTAAAGAACACTCACTTTTACAGCACCCTCTTTATAGATGAATTAACATTAAGAGGAATAAGCGGCACTTTAATTCCGGATAATCCCGATGTTGTATTCGACAACAACCGTCTGCAGATCGGATACAATGCCGGCGCTTCGATTTCCGATCTCCCGTTGAACAATTTAGATATTACTTTGGAGTATACAAAAATTTATCCTTTCGTTTACGGACATCATACACCGGCAGAAACTTATACGAATTCATCTTATTTAATGGGGCATTGGATGGGGCATAATTCGGACATGGTTCATGCAGAGTTAAGTTACAGGTTTTTAAGAGGACTCCGGATGAAGCTTTGGGGAGAATATATAAGAAAGGGGAGTCCGGATTATTCGGGTCAGTACAAACATCCGCAGCCGGAATTTCTTTTCGGGCAGAAGAATTATTTTAAATATTTCGGTGCAGATCTGAAATATGAAATAATGCATGAATTGAACCTTGAAGCAGGATTCAGGATCAACTCGGAATCTCATGAACAAGCAGCGGATTTATTCGATGAGAGCAAAGTAAATGCATTTTCGTTTGCAGTCTATTATGGTTTATAAGAAAGCCTATTTGCGGGAAGCCTTTTTAACCTGCCTGCGGCAAGGCAGGTGCAAAGGACGCAAAGTTAACCGCAAAGGTCGCTAAGAAGAGAAGATGGGAGACAGGAGAGAGAAAAAAATTAATTCTAAATAAGCAACCATCGATTCAGATCTGCGGAAACACTTTAGGTTTGTGTTTAGGACGATTGGACATCGTGCCCTTATTGCCAGAGAAAACAAAAAGTTGTTGATTCTAACGAGACAAAGACCCA
>CAYSGP010000505.1:0-11275 GCA_964430095.1 uncultured Ignavibacteriaceae bacterium | reverse complement strand
ATCATGCAAAGGATGATATTCCTAGAATTGCAGATCTGCCGGCATGGAATGAGATTGTTTACTTTAACGGAATTAAGGAATTAAAATATTCTCCGGAAGATACTTCCGAATTCAAAAATTATTTTCAGAAACTGGATATGTATAACGGAACGATTGAAACCGGTTACACCTGGGATCCCGGCAGCCGTTCGAGCAGGATTAATATCTTATCCTTCGTTTCAAGAAAAAATAAAAATCTTGCTGTTACAAAAATTGAACTGATCACGGAATTTTCAGATACTATAAGTTTATCTTTTCCTATTGAGGAAAGAAGTAGACCGGAAAGAATGGCTCTTGCAAAACTTGAAAAAATTAATCCGAATCCTCCCGGCAAATGGCCCGCAGAATGGTACCCGGGCTTTATGGAGATCTTAAAGGCTGATGCGAAGGCGGAGGCAAAAGGGGGAAAGATAAATGCTTTATCCCAAACTGAAGGGAGGCATACAAAAGTTGCCCTCGCTTCAGAAGTATTTTATGAAGGGGATATTAATAATTCTAAAATTACATTCAACAAAGAAAATAAATCTGCCCGGATTACAATAAAATTTCCTGCGGAAAAAAATAAGAAATATACTTTCTATAAAATCACTTCAGCAGTTTCCGGAAAAGAGAACAGGGAAAATCCGGTTGAAGAAGCAGTGAATATTTGCGTTGAAGCAAGAAAAAGCGGCTTTAATAAGTTATTTGCTGAACATAAGAATGAATGGCATCGGCTCTGGCGGACAGATATAATTTTAGAGGGTGATGAGCAGCTTCAAAAAATTGTTCATTCTATGATTTTTTATCTTCTCTGCAGCATAGAAGAAAACACCGGCTTCAGCATTCCGCCGATGGGTTTGGCAACATCGGGATACTACGGACATATTTTTTGGGATGCCGATACATATATGTTCCCTCCTCTTTTATTTATGCATCCGGGAATGGCAGAATCAATTGTTATGTTTAGATACGGTGCACTTAATTCTGCAATTGAGAATGCAAAGAAAAATAAATATAAGGGTGCAATGTATCCTTGGGAATCGGATGAATTGGGAGAAGAGACTACTCCATATTTTGCCTACCAGAATGCTTTAAGCGAAAACCATATTGTCGGGGATGTTGCACTTGCGCAATGGCAGTATTTTCTTTCAACAAAAGATACAGACTGGCTGCGTGATTACGGCTCTAAAGTAATTTCTGCGACAGCAGAATTCTGGGCAAGCAGAGTCGAATACAATAAAGAGGAAGACCGGTATGAGATAGGTAAAGTTGTTTCTGTAAGTGAAGGACTAATTGGTGTGAGCAATGAGACTTATACAAATGCTATAGCAAAAATTAATTTAGAGATTGCCGGAAAAGTCGATTCAATTCTAGGGAAAACAAAAAACTTGAAATGGGAAGAAATAAGCAGTAAGATGTACATTCCATATAACGAAAAGGAAGAGTATCACCCTACTTTTGGAACAGCAAAAGCCGGTGAAGGTGCAACAGAATTGTGGTCAAGTGTAGTTAATCTGCTTAGTTATCCTCTACAGATGGAAATGAGTGATAATGCAAAAAAAAACAATTTAAAACATGCTGTAAATAGTTTGGGTGAAAGCGGCGCCGGAGCAATGATGGGCACCAACTTTGTCCCTATAATTGCTGCAGAATTAGGAATGGACAGCTTATTTAATGCTATAATCAGCAATACATTATATGGCTATCTCCGGCCTCCCTTTAATGCTCTTGCAGAAACACACAAAAATAATTCGATAAATTTTATTACCGGTGCGGGTTCATTTCTTCAGCAGGTTATATTCGGCTACACCGGGCTGAGATTGACTGAGGAAGGACTCATTCAGAAGTATAAACCGATGCTGCCGCGAAAAGTTAGATCTCTGACTTTAAAGAATTTTACAGTGAATAACAAGAAGTATGATATCATTGTAAAAGATGGTAAACTAAGCTTCAGTGAATCAAAATCAGATTAAATGCTTTCCCCTTCAATTTTCAGAATACATTGCCTCAATTAAGGGTTTATACCGTTCTTCAACGTACTGCCTTCTGATTTTCAGGCTGGGAGTAATTTCACCGTTCTCAAGGCTGAATGAATGATCGAGTATGGTAAACTTCCTTACTTTTTCATAATTAGCCAGCTTTCTTTGTATTACATTCATTTCCTTTTCGATCAGCTCATAAATTTCCTGTTTATTCGTCAGATCTTCAACTCTGTTGTAAGGAATATTATGGGTATCTGCATACTCTCTTAAAGATTCAAAATCGGGTACAATTAAGGCGCTTAAATATGTTCTGCGGTCTCCTATCAATACAAACTGATCGATATATTTTGATGACTGGAATAAAGTCTCAATCGGTGCAGGTGCAACATACTTTCCTGATGAAGTTTTAATTAAGTGTTTCTTCCTGTCGGTGATCATTAAAAAACCATCCGAATCAAATCTTCCTATATCCCCAGTATGAAGCCATCCGTCTTTTAATACTACATCAGTTTCTTTTTTATTCTTGTAATAGCCCTGCATTATATTAGGGCCTTTAGCGAGTATTTCGCCGTCCGGTGCAATCTTAACTTCCACTCCTGGCAAAGGTTTGCCGACGGTTCCAAATTTATAATCATCGGTTCTGTTTCCCGAGATCACCGGTGAAGATTCCGTAAGGCCATATCCTTCCAGAATTGTAATTCCTAGTACTTCAAAAAATTCACCTAAACCAGCGGCAAGAGCTGCACCGCCCGATACAAAAAATCTTAGCCTTCCTCCTGTTCTTTCCCTTATCTTCTTAAAAACTAATTTATCAAATAGCTTATTTTTTATTGATAATCCGATAGGATTTTTTCCAAGCTTTTTTGCCCTAACATATTCTTTCCCCGTATCAATTGCTTTATAAAAGATTTTTTGTTTTGCCGGCGACTGGCTTTCAACATTTTTAATGACTTTCGAATAAAATCTCTCAAACAGTCTCGGAACCGAGGTCATAATTGTAGGTCTGGCTTCAAGAAGATTCTTCGGAACGGTTTCAATGCTTTCGGCATAATAAACAACGCTTCCAGCTGTAAATGCGGCATAATACCCGGCCATTCTTTCGTAAGTATGGCAGAGAGGAAGGTAAGAGAGCCATATGTCGTTTTCGGTTATTGGAAATACCTGCAGTGCAGCGTGAACATTCGACATTATATTCCGGTGGGTAAGTACAACTCCTTTCGGTTCGCCGGTGGTTCCGGAAGTATATATTATTGTACATACATCATTTTCATCTATCTTCCTAATTTGATCATTTAAAAGGCCGGGACGTTTATTATTCAGTGCTTCGCCCTTTTCTTGTACTTGTTTAAAAGAATTTATTTTTTCAGAATCTTCGGTGATGTCTTTTTCATTAATTACAATTATAAATTTTAATCTGGTAAGATTGGATTTTACCTTAAGGATTTTGTTTAAAAGCATCTTATTTGAAACAATTACTCCTTTGGATTCAGAATTTTCAAGGACAAAAGCTATGGTCTCAGGAGTAAAAGAAGGAAACAGAGGAACATTAATCGCACCCAGGGAAAGAACAGCCATATCGGAATATACCCACTCCGGCCTGTTTTCAGATATAAGCGCGATTTTATCCCCTACGGCAACTCCCAGAGAGATGAGCCCTAATGCAAAATTTTCTGTCTCTCTTTTAAATTTGGCATATGTGATCCCCTCATAATTATCGGTAAACTTATAAAACATAAATTCTTTATTATATTTTTCATTTTTTTCATCGGTAAGGATTTGGAATAATTCAGGTATGGTGCTAGGATTTTTGGAAGACATAACTTCTACCTTTGATTGGTTTTTTGTAATTGATTTTTTTGATTTAATAAAATGAATGACACTACAGTTAGTAATATAATATTTAAATTAGTAGCAATTCAATATGCTGCCATATAAAACCGTGTGGTTTTTAAACAAATTGATTCTATAGCTCAAAACCTTTAATTTTTGGCTAATTTTTCAAAGAATTACGAACGAGGTTTTTCATGTCCAATGCTTATTTTAAAGTCCCGCAGCCTATTAACGAACCTATTAAAACTTATAAGCCGGGGAGCCCGGAACGTGAGGAATTAAAGAAAAAATTGGCTGAATTAAGATCCAAAGAGATAGAAATTCCACTGATAATCGGCGGCGAGGAAATAAAAACAGGCAATATAGAGGTGATACGGATTCCCCATAATCATGGTCATAAACTGGGAGTTTATCATAAGGCCGGGAGGAAGGAAGTTGAAATGGCAATCGATGCTGCTCTGAAAGCAAGAAAGGAATGGGCAGAAATGCCCTGGGAGCAGAGAGTTTCAGTATTTCTAAAAGCGGCTGATCTTCTGGCGGGTTCATGGAGATCCACTTTAAATGCGGCTACAATGCTGGGACAGTCTAAAGTTGTACATCAAGCCGAAATTGATTCGGCCTGTGAGCTGATTGATTTTTATAGGTTCAATGGCTATTTCATGACCAAGCTTATGAATGAGCAGCCTTATTCTCCTTATGGAATGTGGAACCGTTCCGAATATCGGCCGCTCGAGGGATATATTTTTGCAGTTACACCTTTTAATTTCACCTCAATTGCCGGAAATTTACCGACTGCTCCTGTAATTGTAGGAAACGTTTCTCTGTGGAAACCGGCTTCAAGTGCAGTCTATTCTGCATATTATTTAATGAAGTTATTTGAAGAAGCAGGGTTGCCGAAAGGAGTTATTAATTTTGTACCGGGTTCAGGCGGACAGGTAGGTGTGCCTGCAATGAACAATCCAAACCTGGCGGGTATTCACTTTACCGGTTCTACTGCCGTATTCCAGAATATGTGGAAAGTTATATCCGATAATTTAAAAGTAATGAAATACTATCCCCGTATTGTCGGAGAAACCGGCGGAAAAGATTTTATCTTTGCACATAATTCCGCAGATGTAGACGCATTGGTTGTAGCAGCTATAAGAGGTGCTTTTGAATACCAGGGGCAGAAATGTTCGGCTGCTTCTAGAATGTATATACCGAAATCGATCTCGGGAAAGTTCAAAGAGAAATATGTATCTGAAGTAAAGAAACTTAAAATAGGAGACGTAGAAGATTTTACTAATTTTATGTCGGCAGTAATTGATAAAAATGCGTTTGATTCAATAACAGGATATATTAAGTTTGCAAAGAATGCGAAGGAAGCCCAGATCATAACAGGAGGAGGCTTTGATGACTCCAAAGGATATTTTATTGAACCAACCACAATTGTAACTTCTAATCCGAAATTTAAGACAATGGAAGAAGAAATATTCGGACCTGTACTTTCCATTTATGTTTATGAGGATAACAAATTTGACGAAGCCTTGGATTTATGCGATCAGACTTCACCATATGCCCTGACCGGGTGCGTATGGGCTCAGGACAGGAAAACAATTTTGAAAATGTCTGATAAACTGAGAGATGCGGCAGGCAACTTTTATATTAATGATAAACCCACTGCTGCAGTAGTCGGGCAGCAGCCGTTCGGCGGGGGAAGAGCATCCGGCACAAACGATAAAGCCGGCAGCGGGATGAATTTAATGCGCTGGATGACTGCAAGGACAATAAAAGAAACTTTTGAACCACCGAAAGACTGGCGTTATCCGTTTATGAGTGAAAAATAAAAATGTATATGGTTGATTGTTTGTGGCTTGCCGGTTCTGAAGAGTTAGTAATTATTTAATAATTAATTTTTGGATGTGATCTTTGTACCATGGATAGAACATTTAATAAAGCGGAAAATCATAAGGAAGCTGAAAAATGGGATATAAAACAGCAAATTAATTTGACACCCAGACAAAGACAAAAAATAGCTAAGGAATTGAAGAAACGTTTCTATGGAAAAAATCCGCCCGATGTCCGAAGTAAGAGGACATGAGTAAATCATTTTTTCACAAGATATAATAGAATTTCTTTATTTGCTTCCTAGGCATAAAGTAAAATATCTTATTGTAGGCGGGTAAGCAGTTATCTACTAAAGTTCTTGTATGAATTGAGAAAAAAAGGATCATAAAAATTTAATTATCGGAGTATAATGTGAAAATACATGAGTATCAGGCAAAAGAAATTCTTAAGAAATATGATGTTCCGGTTCAGGACGGGATTGCAGTGAAGCAGCACTCCGAAATTGATGAAGCGCTTGAGATGATGCAGCAAAAAGGGATTAAACAATTTGCTATTAAATCCCAGATACATGCCGGGGGAAGGGGTAAAGGTAAACTATATAATCCCGATAACAGAAGCGAGCTTATTCTCGAAGGCGGCGTAAAAGTTGCTGCCTCGATTGAAGAAGCAAAAGAATATTCGCAGAAAATCCTTGGTAATTTGCTCGTTACCAATCAAACCGGTCCGGAAGGTAAAATTGTTAAAACAATATTTATTACAGAAAGGCTTGAATTCTCTACAGAATTATATCTAGGAATTCTGCTGGATAGATCGGTATCGAAGAATGTAATTATGGTTTCAACCGAAGGAGGAGTAGAAATTGAAAAAGTAGCCGCGGAAACTCCTGAAAAAATAATAAAACTCTGGATTGAACCGGCTGTCGGGCTTCAAAATTATCAGGCAAGAAAAATAGCTTGCTCTCTGGGATTGAAAGGGGAGACTATTAAATATTTTATAAAGTCTATTTTCAATTTATACAATGCTTACACTGATACAGATGCATCCTTGCTTGAAATAAATCCGCTGGTAATAACTAATGATGGGAGGATAATAGCATTGGATGCTAAAATGAATTTTGATGATAACAGTCTGTTCAGGCATCCTGAAATTGCGGCTTACCGGGATTTAAATGAAGAAGATCCGCTAGAAGTTGCCGCATCAGATTATCATTTGAATTATATAAAGCTTGACGGGAATGTAGGCTGCATGGTGAATGGTGCCGGATTAGCCATGGCTACAATGGATATTATAAAATTAGCCGGGGGGGAACCTGCTAATTTTTTGGATGTCGGCGGCGGGGCAAGCAAGGAAACGGTATCCAACGGATTTAAAATAATTTTATCCGATCACAACGTAAAAGCAATTCTTATTAATATCTTCGGCGGAATTGTCCGATGCGATCGGGTGGCTCAGGGAGTTATTGATGCTGCAAAAGAAATGAGCGTAAATGTTCCCATTGTAGTTAGACTTGAAGGCACAAATGCTGAAGAAGCTTCGGAATTGCTGCGGGAATCTTCTTTAAACTTTGAAGTTGCCGCAAGTTTACAGGAGGCAGCCGAAAAAGTTACCTCTATTTTACATGTTTAGTCAAAAATTCTGAAATTGCTTTTTTATATCTCAAAATTTACCGAAAATTTTCCCGGCATTTTTTTTGGTCATTCAAAAAAAGAATTATAAAGTACAAAATTAATACACAAATTCTTACTTGATTTTAGAATTTATTAGTGATACATTTTTTCAAAAAAATTAGATACCTTTTTTGGAGAAGCTTTAATGCCCATTTTTGAATCCGGCTATCATGACGAAAAAGATTTCGATGAAAAGAAAAATGTTGAAGAAGAAATTAAACGTTTTAAAGAAATAATTGCAGCCGGACGAATTTATAATTTTATCGACAGTCTTGAAGAAATGCTTCTTACCTGTTATGATAATGAATTTTATGAGGACGGATTATATTTTGCTGATAAGCTTATTGAAATCTCACCTTATAATTCCGAATATTGGCTGAGGAAAGGAAACTTCCTTAACGGAATCTTTAATTTTGAACCGGCAGTGCAGTGTTATAATAGAGCCCTTTCACTGAATCCGGGCGATTCGGAAATTCTTGTCGATAAGGCCATCGCTGAGGAAAACCTTGGATTATATAAAAATGCAAAAGAAACCTTGGAAACGGCTTTGGTCAGCGACCCGAATAATGATGAAGCCATGTTCAGCCTTGGTATTCTTCTGCAGAAAGCGGAAGAATTTGATGAAGCAGTAAAATTATTTTCAAAAGTGATTCAGATAGATAATGAATATGCCGAAGTATACTACGAACTCGGATTTTGCTATGAAAATTTGGACCGGCTTTCCGATGCCCTGAATGCTTATGATAAATTTTTAGATCTGGAACCTTATAATGCGAACGGCTGGTATAACCGGGGAATTGTTCTCGGCAGATCAAATATGCTGGAGAAAGCGATCGATAGCTATGATTTAGCTATTGCAATTCGGGAAGATTTTTCAAGCGCCTGGTTTAATAAAGGAAATGCATTGGCTGATTTGGGAAGGCTCCAGCAGGCAATAGAATGCTTCAGCAAATCTTATAAAATTGATCCGTCGGATGAAGCTTCCTGCTATAATATCGCAAATATCTATGAAGAATTGGGAGATTTGAGTAAAGCAATAAAATTTTATTCGGAAGCTGTAAGGGTAAATGGAGATTATTATGAAGCCTATCTTGCCCGGGGGTATTGCTACGATTCAATCGGGAAATATCAGCTTGCCTTAAAGGATTTTAACAGGGCAATATCATTGTCCCAGGAGAATGCAGATGCCTGGTATGCAAAGGCCGATCTGGAATATTCTTTAGGCAAAATCAAGGAAGCTGCAATCTGCTACAAAGAAGCCGTAAGAATTGAGCCGGATAATTTTGAAATCTGGTTTAATCTTGCCGAGACCCTGCTGGAAATGGGCGATTGGGTTAATGCAAGGAATGCTTTTAATCAATGCATCCGGATAAACCCTGATGATGCTGCATCTTATTACGGAAAAGCAAAAGTAAACTTTATTTTATGCAGGACTCAGGATGCCGTTGAATGCCTGAAATCGGCATTTTCCATTGATCCGGGTATCCGTGCAGAGTTTGCAAAAGAATATCCTGAAATAAAATCATCCAAGCTGTTCAAGAAACTTCTTGGGGAACTTTGATGTAGGGCTTTACTATTTTCCTTTATTTTACTTATCTTTTATTCGGGTATCCCTTCTTTCTATCCGGTGATTAAAAGCCGTTGTTCCATTTTAGCAAAAAACATATAACTAAATGAAAGATTCATTTCACTTAAATACACAGCTTATAGGTTTGCTCGGGCATCCGATAAAACATACTTATTCTCCCTTTATACATAATGTTACCATCGAATTAAAAAAGCTCAATTATATTTACCTGCCTTTCGACGTTCCGCCTTCAAACTTAAAAAATGCTTTGAAAGGAATGATTGCATTGGGTATTAAAGGATTCAATATTACAATTCCCCATAAAGAGAATATTCTGCATTTCCTAAATGATGTCTCGGAAGAAGCTTCCATAATCGGAGCAGTTAATACAATCGTCAACGATAATGGGAAATTAACTGGTTATAATACCGATGTTCACGGCATCCTGGAAACTCTGAATCCTTACAAAGAGACAATCAACGGCGAGCGAATCTCTGTAGTTGGTGCCGGAGGTGCGGCAAGGGCTGTTATTTATTCTTTGATAAGGTACTTTAAACCGAGAAAAATAATTTTGATTAACAGAACTGAAGAACGTGCCGAGAGCATGAAGAATTATTTTAAGGATAAAATGAAGTTTGATTCATTTAAAACTATGGAATTGTTCCCGCCCGATATGGTAAATGTTTTTAAAGAATCCAAATTAATTATTAATGCGACTCCGGTTGGAATGTTCCCTGGTTCCGACGATTCAATTACAAACCTGGAAGATTCTTTTATAAAAGATCATATTGTTTTTGACCTGGTTTATAACCCTCCGCAGACCCGTCTGCTTCAGACAGCTTCAAAAAAAGGAGCACTTACTTTAAATGGATTGAAGATGCTGGTATTCCAGGCGGCAAAATCATTTGAATTATGGACCGGTGAGAAAATGCCTGTCGAAGAAATTCAGAAATCACTGCAGTTGTATATTTCAAATTGATCGGTTTGTAACTCTATTTCAACTTTTCAAGCGCTTCTTTGATTCTTACCATTGCTTCCTTAATATTCTCCATTGATGTAGCATAAGAAAACCGGATAAATCCTTCGGAACCGAAAGAACTTCCTGGAACGGCTGCAATTTTTGCTTCATAAAGGAGATACATAGATAAATCGAATGAATCGCTTATTCTTATAACTTCAGTAGATTTATTGAAGAACGCAGTTATGTCAGGAAATAAATAAAATGCCCCTTCAGGCTTATAGCATTTTATTCCATTTATTGAAATGAGTTCGTCGTACATATAATTCCTTCTTTTCTCAAACTCCGTCCTCATTTCTTCAAGGGTTCCCTGAGGTCCGATTAATGCTTCGACAGCAGCAGCCTGGGAAACCGAAGAAGCATTTGAAGTGCTGTGGCTTTGAATTTTATTAATTCCTTTGATTACCTCTTCAGGTCCGGCGGCATAACCGATTCGCCAGCCTGTCATTGCATGGGATTTTGATACGCCGTTGATAAGCACTGTTCTTTTCTTCATCTCTTCACTTAAAGAAGGGAAGCTTACAAATTCAAAATTGTCGTAGAGAAGCTTTTCATATATTTCATCCGAGATTATATAAAAATTTTCTTCTTCGGAAATTTCGGCAATGGCTTCTAGTTCTCCTCTCGTGTATGCAGATCCGGTTGGGTTGGAAGGATTACATAGAATTAAAACTTTTGTTTTAGGTGTTATCGCATTTTTTAATTCGTCCGGAGTTATTTTGAAGCCGTTCTCAAGTTTGGTTTCTACTATTATTGATTTCCCATGAGCTAGTGTAACCATCTCCGGATAAGATACCCAGTACGGAGCCGGGATTATTACTTCGTCATCATTATAAACAAGTGTATGAACCGCGTTGAATAGACTTTGCTTTGCTCCGTTGGATACAATTATATCCTCAATTGAATATTCCAATCCGTTGTCGTTAAGCAGTTTGGAAGCAATGGCTTTCCTAAGTTCAACGGTTCCGTTATTTAAAGTATATTTTGTCTGGTTTTCCAGAATGGCTTTGATTGCTGCATCTTTGATGTTTTGAGGTGTAGGAAAATCAGGTTCGCCAACGCTGAGATCAATTACAGGTATTCCTTTGGCTTTCATCTTTTTCGCTTCCGCAGCTACTTTCATAGTAGATGAAACGCCGATTCTATTAACTCTTTCTGAAATTGAATTTTTCATGCTGCTCTTTTCTTTTGTCTTCTCTTCAGATAGATTATAATTATACATAAATCTCCAATAAGTTATAAAATCTAGGGATAATTCCGGAATGAGAAATTCAGCCGCCGGCTGATCTGTTTATGAATCTTTTAATCTTATGAATCTTTTAATCTTATGAATCTTTTAATCTTATGAATCTTTTAATCTTATGAA
>CAYSGP010000504.1:0-11577 GCA_964430095.1 uncultured Ignavibacteriaceae bacterium | reverse complement strand
GCAATTTTCCCATCAGGATTAATAAAGGCAGTTGCCAGCAGGTCATCTGAATTTGATGAGCAGACTATTCTTTTTGCTTCCGGACGGATAAATTTGGAAAAATGCCCGATGTAGTAGAATGAATTCATATAAGTAAGTTCACCTGATTTTGTATCGCATATGATAGGCGCCATACAGTAATTACCCACGTGGTTAGGACCGCCCTTTTCATCAAGAATAACATTCCATGCTACCCATCCTGATGCCCAGTTATTCAGATCCATAATCATATGCCTGCTGAAGAATTCGCCCCATTGCCATTCATTAACTCTTTTGGAGTCGAAATTTGCTTCGGTGCCTTCGGTAAAGATAAGTTCCTTATCAGGATATGCATCATGAACAAGCCTTACATTGTCAAAGTGATCTCCAACGTACCAGTGAAAGCCTGTTCCCCATACATATTTTGAAGCTTCAGGATCATCATATACTACTTTGGCGCGCTGATACATTATCCCGCGGTTGTGATCCCATATTATTAGTTTTATTTTTTCCAATCCGGAATTTTTTAACGCTGGGCCGAGATAATTTTTAACAAAGTCCCTCTCTTCAGATGCCGTAAAGATGCATGACTCCCATGTCTGGACTGCCATAGGCTCATTTTGAACTGATAGACCCCACATCGGAATACCGATTTTATCATATTCCTTTACAAACTTTACAAAATAATCTGCCCAGGTTTGATTGTATTCCGGCAGTAATTTGCCTCCCTGAAGAATATTCTTATTTGTCTTCATCCAAGCAGGCGGACTCCATGGTGAAGCAAACATTTTAAGTTTGTTTCCTGAACTTTCCATAGCAGCTTTGATGAAAGGTATTTTATATTTAAGATCATGCTCAATGCTGAATTTCTCAAGCTTTGTATCTCCGCTGTCGGCATAAACATAGCTTTCACTGGAAAAATCACAGCTGTGAATATTCGTTCGGCAGAGAGAGAAACCGATTCCTGTTTCGTCATTAAAAAATGCCGTAAGAATCTCCTGCTGCTTCTCTGCCGGCAATTTGTAAAATGTTTCTGCAGAAGCATCCGTCAATGCTCCGCCAATTCCGGCAATTGTTTGAAAAGTCTTGTCCCTATCTAAAATTAATGTGGGCGTATGTTCGTCAGGCTGCTCAAGAGGCTCAAATTTTAATGATTCCTTTTTTGTAATTCTATCATTGGTATTTTTAGCTGTAAGGTAAACATCACCTTTTGAATATGATGCCTTCTTATCTTGGGCTAATCCTGGAATTGAAGACAGGATAATAAATAAGATAAATAAACATAAACCTTCACTTGCGGCTTTCCCCGTAAAAGTTTCGTGTTTTTTTTGATATAATTTGATCTGGCATGCATGTGATTTTAGCTTGTTAAATAAAAACATTTTTTCCCTCCCGGAAAATTAGTTGATGTCGCTGACCTCTTCGCTTAATTCTTCTAAAATTTTTTTACCGTCATTTAATGAATTGATAAAATAATCTTCACCGAAATTACCTTTTATGGTGATTGAATTCAAATGTTTATTCAATTTCATCATTAGATTCTTAATATTTTTTATCGGAAGTTTTTGCACCTATATCTTTTAATATTCTAATCTTTTCAAAATCAACAATGCCTTCCCTTAATTTTTCAAAACGTATACTGCTGTTAGCCCCGGGATATACCATGAAGCAATCTCCTGCAGCCCAGTATACATGTCTTGCATCCCGTTCCGGATTGCATTCAATGTTTGCTTTGTCCATCATTAACATTTGTTCCTCCTATCCAGGCATTGTAGGAAAGTAATGTTATTTCAGTTTTTGTATTTCTTTGACCACTGCCTACCGATAGTAATGTTAGTAGAATTAAGATGAAAAGGAATATCGCTGAAAAATAGGAAATGAATTTCTTCATCATTTATCCTCGCTTTTATTGATAGAAGCACCTTACATTTTCAGAAAAAACCATTCAGTCATAAAATTATCATAGCATTCTGCAAAAGACAAACAATTGTCTCTAATATTCCAACTATCTTTTTTTAGTTTAAATACTTGTCACTACTTCAGTCATTGTAGCTGGGGTCGGAAACAATCACTTCAGAATTCAGGAATTCAAATTTTTCCCCGCATCTGCAATTACTAAATTTATGAAATGTTCTATTAAACCGGAACCAGGATCCGGGGTGTTTTATTTTTTATTGCCTTGAAATAGGTATTTAGAAAAAATTGTCGTATTATCTATTAAAACCTTGATAAAAAATTAATATAACGACCGTAATTTCTTTTTATCAATGTGTATGGTTTATATGTAAGCTGTTGCGGCGGTTTCCTGAGTTACGGTCGAATTAGTAGGTAGTGCTTACTTAATTTGGGTGATTGGTGAGCAGCTATTTAATATTTTGTAGTCGTATAGGCCGGGGATTATGTATTATTAGTGAAACTACGCATTTCCCTCCGAAGAATACCACCATCACTCTCTGCAGGCCCAAAAGTTTGTATTTGTTTAGGAAGTTGATTGATGAAGGATTTAAGAAGCCACTAATAAATAATATTCGGAAAGATGATTTGATATAAATGCACATACCAGGGTGAAAAATGTGTTCTATTGATTAGAACTCAGATTTTATGTATGACAAAATTCAGGCAGCTGAATAGCTCGCAGACAATTGGATCTGTAAGACAGGATTTTAAGAAGATTTATAAAAAATATAGATGAAAAAATCGAATACGGATCTTTCGACAGTAAAGATGAATTCATGTTTCTGTTCAAGATTATGGTTTCAGCGAGTTGTGTTTTACAAAGGACTTAATTTTAAAATTAAAAAGTTGTAGTAAAATTGAGTGATGACATGAAAAAAGATAATAAATCGAAGAGTATTATTAATAGTATTACAACCCAGCTTCATAAAAGTACGGATGAACTGGATAAATATTTTACCTCAAGTCTTGATTTACTTTGTATTGCTGATGCTGATGGTTATTTCCGCAGGTTGAATCCCGAATGGGAGAAAACTTTAGGTTATACTGCGGCTGAGTTAGAAGGCACTAGGTTTTTAGAGCTGGTTCATCCGGATGATGTTGAAAAAACAATTGCTGAATTACAAAACCTGAGGAAACAAAAAAAAGTATTGAATTTTGAAAATCGCTATAAATGTAAAGACGGGTCTTATCGCTGGATTGAATGGCGGTCCTATCCGGAAGGTAAATCGATATATGCAGTTGCCCGGGATATAACAGAACGCAAACAAGTACAGGAAGCTTTACAGCAGAGCGAGGAAAGACTCAAACTGGCGATAGAAGGATCAGGCGTTGGAATGTGGGATTGGAAAGTTCAGACCGGCGAAACTAAATTTGACAAACGCTGGGCTGATATCTGCGGATATACATTGACGGAATTAGAACCTATTAGTATTAAGACATGGCAAAATTTAACCCACCCCGATGACCTTCAGAAATCTTTTGATTTACTGCAGAAACATTTTCGCGGGGAGTCTTCAGTTTACGAGTGCGAGCTCAGGATGAAACATAAAGGAGGTAATTGGGTATGGATTCTGGATAGGGGAAAAGTAACTGAATGGGATAAAGACGGCAGGCCGGTCCGAATGAATGGAACTCATCTGGATATTACTGATCGTAAACAAGCAGAAGAAAGATTATTAATGTCTCAATACTCTATTGATAAATCATCAAATGCGATATTCTGGATGAATAAAGAAGGCGGATTCTCATATGTTAATGATCAGGCCTGTCGTTCACTGGGCTACACACGTGAAGAACTTCTATCTTTATATCTATGGGATATTGATCCAATTTATCCTAAAGAACAATGGAATTCCAATTGGGAATCTTATCAGAAAAATCAAAAAGGCGGTAATGAACAAATAGAAACTCTGCATCGCCGGAAAGATGGAATTGTTTTTCCTGTTGAAGTGTCCTCCAATCATATTTGGTTTGGAGAAACCGAATTGCATGTTGCACATGTCCGCGATATAACTGAAAAGAAAAAAGCAGAAGAAGCAATTAAAATAAATAACGAACGCTTTCGCGTATTAATTGAAAATGCAACGGATATGATCAGAGTAATAGATGAAAACGGTATAACCAGATATTTAAGCCCGTCTGTTAAGCATATAATGGGTTTTAATCCTGAAGATCTCCTAGATAGATATGTGTTTGAATTAATCCATCCCGAAGATATCCAAATGGTGAAAGAAGAATGGCAAAAAGTTACAAAAACATCAGGAACTATTCCAAATCCAATTGAAGCACGAGTCCGCCATGCTGATGGTTCCTGGCACATTCATGAAGCAATAGGAACTAATCTTTTTGGTAATCCTTATGTAAATGGATTTGTCATGAACTCCAGAGATATTACCGAACGAAAACGTGCAGAAGAGGCTATCAAAGCAGCTGAAGAAAATTATCGTTTAATCTTTGAGAATGCAACTGCAGGTATTTTCCAATCTACAAATGAAGGTAAGTTTTTAAAAGTAAATCCGGCTATGGCAAAAATGTTCGGTTATGACTCGCCTGAAGAAATGACGCACGAAGTAAATAATATCGAAGAACAAATGTATGTTAATCCCGAAAAGCGAAAAGAATTTATCCGGTTATTGGATGAAACGGGAGAAGTCTTAAACTTCATTTGTGAAAATTATCGGAAGGACGGTACACATATATGGACTCAGAAGAATGCACGTGCTGTTAAAAATACAAGGGGCGAGGTGATTTATTATGAGGGATTTATCTCAGATATTACTGAACTAAGGGAAGCAGAAGAAGCGCTTAAAAAGAATGAAGCGAAACTTACAAGCATCTTTCGTGTAGCTCCGACCGGTATTGGAATGGTTATAAATCGTGTTTTAATGGAAGTTAATGATCGTATTTGTGAAATAACCGGTTATACCAGAGAAGAACTCATAGGAAAATCCTCGCGGATTTTATATCCAAGTAATGACGATTTTGAATATGTAGGCAGAGAAAAATATAAGCAGATAAATGAATTCGGAGTCGGGACTGTTGAAACAAGATGGCAGCATAAGAATGGGAAAATTATTGATATCTTGTTAAGCTCAGCTCCGATTAATCCTCTGGATCAATCAGTAGGTGTTACTTTTACAGCCCTGGATATAACTGATCGTAAGCACGCAGAAGAAGCAATGCAGAATGCTGCGCATGAATGGGAAACAACATTTAATGCAGTTAATAATGCAGTATGGCTGCTGGATGCCGACCAGAAGATACTGCGTAGCAATAATGCATCTGAAGTATTATTCAAAAAGACGAGTGAACAATTAAAGGGACACTATTGTTGTGAAATAGTACATGGTGCAGAAAGACCGGTACCGGAGTGCCCCTTTGCGCGTATGAGATTAACATTACAACGGGAAACAAAGGAACTTTATATTAGGCACCGTTGGCTTAATATAACAGTAGATCCCGTATTGGATAAGGCGAATAAGCTGGTCGGTGCAGTCCATACAATTGAGGATATAACAGATCGGAAACTGGCGGAGGAGGCACTTCGGGAAAGTGAACAAAGATTTCGCGCTATTGTAGAAGGAATTCCTGATGCGCTGTTCATTGTAGGGCAGGATGGATGTTTTATCGAAGTTAACCACGCTGCCTGCGATCAGCTGGGTTATTCCAGGGAAGAATTTCTAAGAATGAAAGTATTTGAAATTGTTCAGCCGCATGAAATTCCTAATGCGGCCCATCGTATTCAAATCCTTGGTAATGAAACCGGTATGTTTGAAAGTATTCATGTTTGTAAGGATGGAAAACTTGTACCTGTTGAATTAGCCCTGGTTAGATTGATTGTAAACGGCAAACCGGCCGTGGCAGGAATAGCCCGTGATATCACCGCTCGCAAGGCGGCGAAAGAGGCTCTGCGGGAAAGTGAAGAAAAGTTTTCTAAAATTTTTTATTCCAGTCCTGTGCCTATTGCAATTTCGCGTCTCTCAGATGGCGGTTATGTTGATGTTAATGATGCTTTCTTAAAAAAGATAGAATTTGAACGTAATGAAGTAATCGGTAAAACATCTATTGAATTAGGTATTTGGGCAAATCCCTCACATCGTGAAAAAATGATAAATGCTTTGCACCGGGATAAAATATTAAAAAACTACGAAACAAATTTTTTTACAAAAAGCAGGAAGATAGGCACTTCATTATTATTCAGGGAAATCATGGAACTGGGGGATGAACAATTTTATATAGAAACAGCTCTTGATATTACAGATCGCAAAAAAGCGGAAGAAGCATTAAAAGCATCCGAAGAAAAATTTTCCAAGGCTTTCCATATTTCACCGGATTCAATCAATATTAATCGCCTGAACGATGGAGTATTTGTAGAAATTAATGACGGATTTACTTCGCTCACCGGTTTCACTGCTGTGGAAACTATCGGGAAAAGCTCGCTTGAAATAAATATCTGGGCCGATCCAAATGACAGGAAAAGATTAGTTAAAGAACTGACGGAAAAAGGGGAAGTTATTAATATGGAAGCCGGCTTCAGACTTAAAAATGGGAAAGTTGGAATTGGTCTGATGTCAGCGGTACTTATGAACATTGGCAATGAAAAGTATATACTTTCACTAACAAGAGACATAACAGACCGAAAGAATGCGGAGGAAGCTCTCCGTGAAAGCGAAGAGAGATTCAGGAGAATTTTTGAGGAAGGACAAATAGGTATTACAATTGCGTCTCCGGATTATAAATTTATTAATGCAAATCCAACTTTCTGCCGGATGATCGGTTATTCTGTTGAAGAATTAAAAAATTTATCTTTTAAAGACATAACAGCCCCGGATCAAATTGAAGTAAGCAATAAAAATGTTATTGCGATATCCAGAGGTGAATTGGAGGTTTATAAAACTGAAAAGCAATATCTGAGAAAAGGCGGAAAACTATTTTGGGGAAGCCTTATGACTTCAGCTATCCGTGATAAAAAAGGGGATGTTAATATATATCTTGCAATGGTTGAAGATATTACAGAACGTAAAAATACAGAGGATCACCTTCAGGAGTTGGTTAATACCAGAACGGAAGAGCTGAATAAGGTTAATCAAAAGCTGAAAGAAGAAATATTAAAACAAAAAGAAGCAGAAGAAAAAGTGGAGCAGGCGTTAAAAAAAGAAATAGAATTAAATCAGTTGAGAACAAGATTTATATCTATTGCCTCCCACGAATTCAGAACCCCCCTTTCCGTCATATTGTCGTCTGCCGATTTACTGAACCGCTATGGTTTGAAATGGGATCCTGAAGTTTTTTACCAGCAAATTCAAAGAATTAAAAAAAATGTAAGCAGAATGACAGGGATTATGGATGACGTGCTCTTAATCAGCAGGGCAGATTCCGGGAAAATCACTTTTAAACCGGGTAAAGCAGACCTGGAAAATATCTGCAATAATATTCTGGCAAATATGAATGTTCTCCTGACTAAGAATCATAATCTGATCTTTAAGTATATAATTGATGACAGAATTTTTCTGCTGGATCAAAAGTTATTAGAACTAATCCTATCAAATTTACTCTCAAATGCTATAAAGTATTCTGTAAACGGAGGAATCATAGAATTCACTGTTTTTACCCAAGGAAAAAGCATAGTCTTCAGTATATCTGATAACGGAATAGGTATCCCCGAAAAAGATCAATTCCATTTATTTGATTCTTTCCACAGGGCAAGTAATGTAGGAGATGTTCTGGGAACCGGCCTGGGATTATCTATCGTTAACCGTTCGGTTGAGATGCACGGGGGTTCTATTGAATTCAGCAGTAAAGAAGGAATCGGAACTAAATTCATGGTTAAAATTCCGATGGTAAAATAAGGGATATATTTATTTAAGGATTAATTATGAAAAGCTTTATCGTAAATAATAAATTCAATATTGATCAGATCATTTGAGCACTTTTGCACAATATGAAAGGTGCAAGATGAAAAAAATATTGGTGGTTGAGGACGAAAAGGAACTGAGCGATAATATAAGAATATTACTGGAAGCCGAAGGGTATTCCGTTATTTTAGCCGAAAACGGTTTGGAAGCACTTAAAGCCATTGATAAGGAAAATCCGGACCTGATTATATCTGATATTATGATGCCGTTTATGAACGGCTATGAGTTATTTGAAACTGTTAAGGAAGATCTGAAGACAAAAATAGTTCCCTTTATTTTCCTAACTGCTAAAAGCGATATTCCTTCTTTAAGATATGGAATGAATTTGGGCGCTGATGATTATTTAATTAAACCTTTTACACCTGAAGATTTGCTTCAGTCTATCAAAACCCGTTTTAATAAAAGCCAGGCTTTAAGCAGACAATTAGATGAAATACGTGAAAATATCAGCCATTACATCCCGCATGAATTAAGAACACCATTAGTTTCTATTTTAGGATTTTCAGAAATAATTATATCGGATATTGATGCTCTGGAGAAAAATGAAATTCTAAGTATGGTAAGAAGTATATCTTTAGGAGCGGAAAGATTACATAATAGAATAGAAAAATTTATTGAGCTTATTAGTTTAGAGCCTATCGCTGATAATTTCTGGGTCAAGGGGAATAAAAAAGGCTGCATTAATGAATCTGTAATTAAGGCAATTATTCAAAAAAATAACATAATAGCGGATAGAAAAGAAAAAATTAACTTGTCTGTAGAAAGTGCGGATTTAATAGTCCCATCTGCTTATTTGGAAATCTTAATCAGAGAATTATTAGAAAATGCTGTTAAATTTTCCGAACCTGGAAAAGCAGTTTTTATTTATGGGACAAAAGCGGATAAACTTTATCAGATTAAATTTCAGGATTATGGCATTGGGATGAGTAAATCTGAAATTTCAAGGATAGGCGTTTTGCGTCAATTTGAACGGGAGAAATACCACCAGGAAGGGAATGGCCTCGGCTTAGCGATTGTAAAAAAAATTCTGAGTAAATGCGGGGGAACTCTAAATATAGAAAGTGAAAAATTTAAATATACAAATGTGAATGTTAACGTTCCGCTGTTCAATAAATTGCATGCTAAACGTTGATAAAGCTTTTTGTCCTGTGAAATTGAAAAAGATATTCACATGAGGATAAAATTTTTATTACAGGACAGGGGACAACCCATATAATTAAAATTGGAGAAATCTCATTTATTGAAGCAAATAATCAGTATTCTTTTGTACACCTCGTAAAGGGAAAAGTCTGCTTGATATGAAAACCCATTTTGAGCTGGATTGATGTATTGAAAGAAGATTTTTTATGAGAATTCACCATTCCACAATTATAAATCTTGAACAAATTGAGAAGATGGAAAAGTGGAGCAATTCATCCCTGATTGTGCGTCTGAAAAATGTTAATAAACGTTTATCTTTAGCAAAAAAAATTTTCAAGGTTAAAAAAAATATTTTTAGGTAATCATTTATATAGTTAGTTCGGTACTCAATTTAGGGCGTTCACTCCAATATAATGCCGCTGGCAACTTTTTTCTTTATAAACCCCATTCTTTTTGTAAATATTAACACGTCATTAATTTAAAGCTTAATGATTAAAACCGAAGAAGTAAGTAAATAAATGAAATTCCATACTTCTAAGGTTCAAAAAAAATTCAGAAACGGAATAGAAACTACGGAATCGCTTTAGAGAACTTCCAGGAATATTAATAAGCGATATAATACAGGGAATAGATGAAACACTTGCGGGAAAATTTAAGATAATGAAAGAACATTTTTTCTATTCCGTTTTTTTATAATCCGGAGTCTAATACCTCATATTGTGGAATACCGGGATTTTGCGTTAATAAATTTTAGCTATCTTTTCCCAGTGAGTTTAAAAATGAATAACAGCCTGATAAAAAAGAAAGTTATTTTAGTTGAAAGCAATCCAGGCATCGCTGCTTCATTCAGAGCATGGGTTGCTGAACTTTTCCTTGAAACTGATATAAGCGTAGTCCCCTCTTTTGAAGAATTTCTTGTTGAGACTAAAAAAATCCAGCCGGATTTTATTATAGCAGATATTAATCTTCCCGGAATTAACAGTCTCCATGCAATTCAGAAAATGAAGGAGAGCGGTGTCGATGCTGATGTAATAATTTTAGCAAATCTCAGCGAATTCGAAACTTTTAATCAGAGCTCTTTTAAATTGGCGGGTAAGTATAACGAATTCGTCAAGCTTCCCCCGTCGCTTAAGTTCGGATTAAAAAATACTTAATTGATAGATTAATATTTTAACTGATTATAAACTTATAAAAACCTCCGATCATACTCAGATTAAATTCAATATCAGCAGTTTCTTATTCCAAGAGTATACCTTCCTGTTTGCATATCTAATAGTAAAATACCGCCGCTTACAACAAAAAATAGAATCCTTACGAAATCAACTGTGATAACTTTTCTTTTATGACACAAGAAATAAATCGCGTAATAGATCAAAATAATAAACAAGTTTGTTCAGTTACAGAAAATGATCCATATCCTTAATTTAGCCATTTAGTAATATCAATCACTTATTGTTCTTAGGTTTAAAAGAAGAAATCCTCACTTTTCAATGAGGATTTTTCTTCTGTAGAACTTGTAGCGGGGGCCCGAAACAATCACTACAGAATTGGGATTTTCTAAGAAAATCAAACTTTTTCTTTATAGAATTCGGTCGCTGGATTAGCATGAGTCTTGTATTACTTGAGATTTTTGAGATATTTGGCTATGATTTTGACTTAACCCGTTATGCATAATTGATGTCTATTTTTATTGCAGAGAGACAGAGTGCTCAGTCTCCTGGAAATTGTAAATATAATTTATCCCCCTTCCCAAAACTGATTCCGTTCTCTAGTTGCACCTTTTAAAACCCAGGGGTGATTTTCCATTTTTAAATCAAAATAGGTATAAGAATATTGTAGCGTAAGCTATACCCCCAACATAACCTGCCCAACTAACTACCCATATTTATTAACCATCGGAGGCATAATGAAGTATGTCCTGGGAAAGAGTTATATCCAACCATTAACGAGCAAGCTTATTATGCTGTCTTTAGATACGATCCAAAAAGAAAAGACAAAATACAAGAGCTTGTTTGCCAGTCCTAGGAAAAGTTTTTAAATGATACTGCTGCCGGTAAAGAAATTAAAAAACAGAATTTCAAATGTTTTGTTACAAGAAGAGCAAAAGAAGTTAAGTGGGAAAGTAGGAAACTATCAACTTTGGCTTTTCAGCAATTATCAAAAAGATGAATAACGCAAAACTAAAATAACAAGTAACAAGTTGGCTAATTGAATCATTTAAGTAATGTTATTTTTACTTCCACTGCATGTGTATGACGGTCGTCAACAAGTGGAATAATTTTATCGACATTATTAACTCCATCTACAGTTATGTTTAAATCCGCAATAGCACTATGTGTTTGAAAAATGGAAATATGATACATAGTTTCGCGATAACGGTAATGCACTTTGTACGTTTCCCAATCCGTGGGAATGCAGGGCTCAATATGGAGTTTATCTACTTTAAGACTCAATCCCAGTAATGATTCCACGATAAGCCGATACATCCATCCAGCCGAACCTGTGTACCACGTCCAGCCACCACGACCGGTATGTGGTGTTACAGCAT
>CAYSGP010000503.1:0-7747 GCA_964430095.1 uncultured Ignavibacteriaceae bacterium | reverse complement strand
ATATTTTATACTCGACTCCAATGCCGGCATCAAATGAATTTTCAAAGTAAAGATTAAAACTTGAAGCATTTATTCCGGTTAATGAATCAACGGAAGAAAGATTCTTCTGCCAGGCAGAATTATCAAAAGTAAAATAGTAGGTTTTTTGAGTGCTGCTCCACAAATTATACACCACATCGAGATTTAATTTTAAATTATCGCTCAATTCAAAAATCACCCCTCCTCCAAAAATCCACGGCATTTCAAAAGTACTTTTAAGGTTTGCTGCCGATGAAATGGAGTCAATTTCTGCAAATAAATTAGTGGATGCAGTGCCTTCCAGATCAGTTTTATAACCGCTTCTTGTCATCAAACCAAATCTCAATTGATCGTTTAACTGCAGAGAAGCTCCGAGGTTAAATCCGAACGAATATCCATCCAGGTTATAACTTATTTGATACCCCGCTTGTCCCAAACCCTGGTTCCATCTCTCATTTGATCTGGGAAACGAGGTGTGCTGTTCTACATAATAAAAATGAGCAGAGACTCCGATTGTTATTTTATCTAATTTATAAGCAAATGATGCTGATGCTGCATCCGCAGTTAATTCATTAAAAAAATCAAAAGCATAAAGTGATGAGGTAGAATTAGTTGTAAACAGATAAACAAACGGCCAATTAGTTCTGTAATCAAAGGCTCTCTGGTAGGATAGAGCAGCAGAAAATGAAGGAGAAAATGACCAGAAAATTCCTCCGCCGAAACTAAAATCGTCATCCCGGAAAGATTGGTAAAGATCATTCTGCATGTTTTCATACTCCTGTTCACCAATACGATTAATAATATAAAGCTCAATCCCTTTTGAATTTAAAATTGAAAACATCGATGGATTTCCAAGGACTGACTGAAGACCATCAGTCCCGGCAAAGTACATTCCATTTAATGAAAGGGTTTTTGCTCTTGCGGACGTGGAGAAATTTGCATCGCCGGCATTTAAAGTAAAATCAGCGAATAGAATAAGAAGGATGGTAAAATAATTAAAAGCTTGTCTCATTACTTTTCTCCGGAATTAATCTGTATTAAATGTAGCATAAGCGTAATAGTTTGTTACCCTTAGTCTTCCTTCTCCATCCCAAAGCTTATTTGCAATCCATACATAATAGGTAGTATTCTTTTTTAATCCGCCCGCAGGATATTCAACAAAGACCTGCGTCCCGGGGAAAGATTGTCCTGCTGCTGCCGGCGGATTAATTATGTTTACTTTGCCATACTGTGTTTGACCGGAACTATCGCTAACAGAATACACAGACCACACTTCGCCGTCCGGATTAAATTGGCCTCCTTCTACAATTCCCATTGCAGCAATTGCAGTATCTGGTACTCCACTTTGAGTTATTGTCCAGCTTATAATTGGGCTGTTTGTTATATTTGTTTCTTCAATGGTTATAACACCAAGCCTGCCGAGAGTATTTACCCCGCTGATATCGATATAAACATCCAATGGTATAACCTGCTGTGTATAACCTTTGCCGGATAACCTGATTGTATCTCCATTTATTTGAATTGAAGAGGAAAGTGTAGAATCATAGATAAGAATTTTGTCTGTCAATGATGAAATCTGGTTCCATTCCGTTTCCTTCATAACCCAGAAAGTATAAGTGCTGTCTTCAATTAATGTATCAGCTCTGGTTCCACCGTACTGAGAGGTTAAATCCTGAGCGCCCTGAGGAATCTCTCCAAATGTAACGGGATATGAAATGTTATTACCTACACTATATAAAAGAAATACTAATGAGCGATCGAGCGCAGCCCTTGAACCGTAATTAACACCGACAACCGAAACATAACCACCCAGCCAGGTCATTTTAGGTTTATAAGAGCTCTCCTGAATTGTAATACCGGACATTTGAGGTGAACCGGCATACGGTGCAAACCCTTCATCAGCTTCATTACAAGAAAATAAAATGAGGGAAGTAATAATCAGCGGAAGAAAAAATGCTGTCGGAAATATATTTTTCATTTTCAAACTGTGATTTTTCTAAAAGGCACGTAAATAATCTTTCCAATTATAATTGGAAACTTCATCTTCTTTTGTAGAATGAAGGAGAACAAAATTTCCATTTGAATTTATATCCCCAAAGATGAAAATATATGACCTGTCTTCAGTATAATTCCAGATTTCGTATGGTTCGTAACCAGCTTCCGATGAATAGCTTTTAATCTCATCCGGATTACCATATTTTATTAGTACTCTTCCTTTATCCGTTTTATAGCCCTCGTAGTTTCCCCAGCTGAAGTGCTGATTTGCATAAATATACCTTTGCATTACTCTTTCCAGGAACTCATTTTCAGGCGTATCCGGTGAAGGATCTTTTTCCTGCCAGAAATTTAGAAGAAATTTTGTTTTACCCTGCAAAGAAAGTGTCTTGAATAATTTATATTCTGAGGGTGTGGCGAAATATTCCAGAAGCCTTCGCCCGATTTCAGCTTCTTCTTCAGTTAATAAAGGATTATTTGAAAGGTAATCTATCTGAATAATTTCGAATTGTCTTGTAAGAGTATATTTCTGATTTACTGCCGTATCGTATATATCCGCCTTCAAGATGTAAATGCCTGAATTTAAACCTTCCAAGTCTACTGCATGGACTATGCTTATATTTCCGCCCGACTTTTTTACTTCTATTCCGGATAGTTTCTTTACTTCAACATTATCCTTATCAATAATTGTATAATCTATTGAAAGGAATTTATCATCAGCCGGTTTTTTGATATTGTAGATTTCGTAGTAAAAAGAAAGCTTCGGTATTAATAGTCCATACCTCCTCCAAGGATTCGGTATTATGATTCTCCCGTTCTTTTCAAAATGGCTTTTACCATTTTTTTCTTCAACCTTGGAAATAAATTCAATGCTGCTCGCAGAAAAATTATTTTCTGCAAATACCGGAACATTTAAATTAAACTCTGAAATGCCTGATGCTTTATTCTCCTGGTCGACAATTTTAATTGAAACACCGTAACTGCCGGGAGTTAAGTATTCTGCCCATTGATCATAAACAACCAGACTTTTCAGATTAACCGAATCCCGTTTAAGAATTGCATCTGTAAACCAATCCTTGTTTAAAATGAGCTCTTCTTTTTGATTTTTAATAATAGCAGATACTTTGAAAGAAGCATTTTTATTTTCGTCCCCCACAAAATTTAATTGGTCGGCATGAATCATCAGATAAAATTCCTGGTAGGTCTTACCTTCTTTTCCCTTGAAGGCTGAAAAATCTACATAAAACTTTAATTCACCGGAGCTTGTTGAAGGAATATCCTGAGAAAAAATTCTAATTATTAAAATCAGGACAAATACAAAAACAAATTTCATCCTAATCCTTAATACCGCTGAGCGTAATGCCCTTAATAAAATATTTCTGTGCAAAAAAGAATACTATAAGGATAGGCAGCACTGCAGTAACCGAACCGGCCATTAATAAGTCCCATTGTGTTAAATACCGGTCGCGGAAAATTGCTAATCCGAGCTGTACAGTCCTCAATTCTTCCGAATTCAGGACAATCAGCGCCCAGATAAAATCATTAAAAACACCCATGAAAGTAAAAATGGCTAAAGTTGCCAATGCCGGTTTTGACAAAGGAAGGATTATTTTTTTTAAAACCGTAAGCCTGCTGGCTCCATCTATAAATGCGGCTTCTTCAAGCTCTCTGGGAATTGTAATGAAAAACTGGCGGAGCAGGAAGGTTCCGAATGCCGAAGCAAGTCCTGGAACGATTAAGGCCTGATATGTATCCACCCATCCCAGCCAGTAAAGAACCATAAAGCTGGGAATCATAGTCACGTTGTATGGGATCATCATTGTACCAAGGAACAAAAGGAATAAAGCATTCCTCCCCCTGAATTTTAATCTGGCAAAAGCATAAGCTGCCATTGAACAGGTTATAAGCTGACCGATTGTAACAACAAGCGCAACCATTAGGCTGTTCGCATAATATCTTCCGAAGGGAGCGGCTTCGAAAACATTGGCATAATTTTCAAAATGAAATTTCTCCGGGATCCACTGAGGAGGATAAACATAAATTTCTCCCATATCTTTTAATGATGTTAGAATCATCCAGATAAAGGGAGCAATTGTAAAAAGAGCAAGGATATAAATAAAAGAGTGTTCAAAGAACTGCTTTATAAATTTCCATGCCTGAAATTTTTTCCCGGTTTTCATCCGAAAGTGTAAGCCCTGTTTTTCATATATTTTATCTGGATCAGAGTAAGCGTAAAAAGAATTGCAAAAAGCACGTATGATACTGCTGAAGCATAACCCATTTCAAAAAATTTGAATGCATGTTCATAAATGTAGAAAACCATTACTTTTGTAGATCCGAGGGGACCGCCGGAAGTAAGCACATAAACAATATCAAAAACCTGGAATGAGCTGATTATGGACATGACCATTATAAAAAATATAGTCGGTGCAAGAAGCGGAAGAGTTATCTTCCGGAATTTTGCCCACTGCCCTGCCCCATCAATTTCTGCTGCTTCATAATAATGTTCCGGAATTGCCTGGAGACCGGCAGCGAAAAGAACCATGTTTATCCCGAATGTTTTCCATACTCCCATAATTATAAGTGCCGCCATTGCTGCCAAGGTATCATTAAGCCAATTAATAGGATTAATGCCGAAGATTCCTATAAAAAAATTTATCAGGCCGAAATTAGGATCATAGAGCCAGCGCCAGATTACAGCCGCAGCTACTGGAGAGATAATTACAGGGGCAAAGAACAATGTTCTCAATAATTTTTTCCCAAATATCTTTTTGTGAAGAATGTATGCTACAAGAAGTGAAAATCCCATGTTCAGCGGAATAGTTCCAAATGTATATATTGCCGTATTCTTAAGTACGCTCCAGAACTCTTCGCTCTTAAACATCCTTATATAATTATCAAGACCGATAAAAGTCGTATCGCCGCTGAACATGTTCCACTGCTGAAAACTTAAGTAGAACGAAAAAAACACCGGGAATAAAATGAATGCGCTGAAAATAATAAGTGTAGGTGAAAGGAAGAACACTGCCGGCAGGAAATCCCCTTTCCTCCTATCGCGCGGAAGTTTAGCTTTTCCTTTAAAGAATCCGGGCTCTGCAATAGTTTTTTCTTTTTGGATCTCTGGGACAGTATTAATCATGCCTCTCTTTAGTTTCTTTTAAAAGTCTGTTTGATTTTTCCGCAGATTCATCCAATGCTTTCTTAACATCCATATTACCCACGGTAACTCTCTCAATTGCTTCAGCAAGATTCCGACTGACTTCAAGTCCGCCGTAATCAATAGATTTTTGAACGCGTCCGACTTCCATCTGATCCACAAAAACTTTAAAGTTCTTGTGTTCATCAAGGTATTTTTTGAATTCCGGTACATTTGAAACTGCATGTCTAATCGGAAGATATCCCGATTTTATTGACCAGAACGCCTGGACTTCAGGACGAATCATCCATTTAAGAAATTTCCATGCAGCATCGGGATTCTTGCTTTGCTTAAAGATTGCAAGATATTCTCCACCCACTACTGTTGCGCTCGAATTCGGACCGGCTGGCAAAGGTGCAAATCCCCAATTTAAATGTTTAAGAAGATCATTATACCTGGGAAGGTTCCAGGGACCGTCCATTGCCATTGCCAAATTTTCGGAAACAAAAGCATTTTCAAAAAGATTCGTGAATGTTTTTAAATTTTGTTCCTTATACAGCTGCTGCCATAATTTTAAAGCCCTCACACCTGCATCACTGCTGTACAGAACATTAGTTTGCTCATCATTCACATAATCTCCCCCCGCCTGCCACAAAAACGGCATAAACTGCCAAACCATCCATGACCCTAGCGGACCTGCTGCGGGAAAAACCGGTACAAAAAATCCTACCTGCTCGAAATTCCCGTCTTTATTTTTATCGATGGTTAATTTTTTTGAGAACTCTTTCAGCTCATCCCAGTTTTTCGGCGGATGATTTGGATCCAATCCTGCTTTTTTAAACATGTCCTTGTTGTACAATAATGCAAGATTGGTAGCTTCCATCGGAAGACTGTAGAGCGTTCCTTTCCACGAGGAAAATTTTAAAAGCGCAGGGTAAATATCATTTAGCTCTTCCTTGGAAATTCCATTCTTGCCGCCGATGAAATGATCCATTTTATAAATAGCATCCGCTTCAACAAGATCTTCGATAAAATCGGAATGGAGCCAGGAGATATCGGGTGCGGTTTTGCTTTGAATTGCGGTAATCAGCTTTTGAATCAATGCATCCCCGGAAGGTATATACTGAGGTTTTATAATTATGCCGGGATTTTCTTTTTCAAATTTGTCTACCAGATCATTCAATGCAGGAACAGTGGAAGAAATAAAGCTGTGCCAGAAAACGACTTCAGTTTCCCCGGATTTTAATTTACCGTTGTCACTGCGGCAGCTAAATAATGAAAAGATTATTAGAAGGAATAAGTATTTTAATACCCGATTCAATTTACTCTCCCGTTTAAATTTTGGAAAGCTTAAGTGCAGTTCCTGCTGGTCACTCACATAGTATAAAGGTGACTAGCTGTGTTTCTTTAATGATAGGATTTAAATGACAACACTATCTTTACCGTTTGCTGCAAGTTCAGGATGCGAAATAATTTTTACAGAGTTTCTTTTTATTAATGTAGTCGGCAGCAGAATCCCTTTCGGTTCAAACTGCTTATTACTCTCAATTAAATCAGTCAGTATTTTTGTAGCGAGCTGTCCTATCTGGCTGCTCGGCTGGGAAACAGTGGTCATCGGTGCAGCCAGGAATCTTGAATAAGGCTGATCGTCAAATGAGATCATAGAAATATCATCGGGTATTTTCAAATTTTCCTCAGCCAATGCTCTCAGTGCACCAAGAGAAATGAGATTGCTGCCGGCAAAGACGGCTGAAGGTTTATTGCTTCTTTTCAGAAGCAGCTTCATTTCTATATAACCGTTCTCTTCCCCGAAATTATTCCCAACGATCAAGGACGGATCTGCTTCGATGCCGAAATTTTTTAGTGCATCAATAAATCCTCTGACTCTTTCATTATTCGGGGAAGTATTTTTCAAGCCCTGAATGTATGCAATTTTCGTATGCCCGCATTCAATCAGATAAGTTGCTGCCTCCAAGGCTCCCTTGTAATTATCGGAGCTTACATACGGGAAATCGAGATCAGGGAAAAACCGGTCAATCAATACTATAGGAACATTCTTGCTGGATGCTTCCAGCAGATGTTCAACCTCCTGGCCGACCGGTGAAATAATAAGCCCGTCTATTTTTCTGTCAATCAATAATTTGATTGATTTTTTTTCTATCTCCGTATTCTCTTCACTATCGCATAGAACAATTGAATAACCCTGTTTGAGCGCATACTTTTCAACAACACGGGCGATAGTGGAAAAAAAGGGATTGGAAATATCCGGAGTGATATAGCCGAGAGTGTTTGTTCTTTTTAATCTTAATCCTCTGGCTAATTGATTGGGAGAGTAATTCAGCTCTCGGGAAGCTTTCAGAATTAATTCCTTGGTTTCATCAGCAATGCGGTAGTATTTCGACTTGCCGTTCAGGACCCTAGAGACTGTAGGGATAGAAACGCCGACTTGATTAGCAATTGTCTTAAGAGTAACAGTTTTTTTCATACATAGCACAATCGTTTGCGCTAAAATAAAATGGAAATAGCCTTAAGTCAAGGGAAAAAGAAAATATTTTTTTGAAGATACAATAAATTGCACAATCGATTGCAGAAATGTGC
>CAYSGP010000502.1:0-7277 GCA_964430095.1 uncultured Ignavibacteriaceae bacterium | reverse complement strand
CCTCCTGATTTATGACAGGCGGAACAATTTTGAATATTATGCCCGCCGGTTAAAGGAAAGAAGTTGTGATTAAAATTCTGTGCAGACCAGAAATCATCAATGATGCTGTGGCATTCTTCGCAGTTTGTTGAAAAGCCGGCTGCAGAATGATTAGGCGATGTAGTTGCAAAATAATTTGCTGAATGACAGTCAAAACAAGTAATTCCTAAAAGTTCAAAAGTAAAATTGTTGTAATTCATATGGCATTGAATGCAGTCGCTGCGCAGATGAGCTCCTGCTAAAGGGAACCTGCTGTCCTGATGGAGCTGGATAATATCTTTAACTATCCATGTTTCCGGAGTATGACATCTGCCGCAATCCTGTCCTACAGTATTCTGATGAATATCCTTATGACAGGAAAAACAATCTGTTGATGTTTCGGAAAAAACCAGACTTGAATGACAATTCATGCAGCTTATGGTTAAATGCTGCCCTCTTAAATCAAAATCAGTCTCTTTATTATGATCAAATGAAATACTGTCAGGCACTACTTTCCAGTTCTCAGTCTGATGACATTCCGAGCAATTTATTTTGAAATTGCTTCCATGCGGCATTTGAGCGGACACGGGGACCGTCAAAACAATAATCAAAACTATTAATGACAAGCAATGCATCTGAAATCTTTTATTTTATAGTTTATATACCTTATCTCCCCTATTTCAATTTTCTTATGGCATCCTGAACAATCTGCTTTAAGATGCGCACCCTTTAAGGGGAATAATGTCTTATCATGAATAAATTCCGAAGGCTCCCAGCTGCTGCATGAATGACAACGGCTGCAGTCGGTTTCTTCTTCTTGTCTGAACTGATTGAAATGAATATCCTTATGACAAAACTCGCAGTTTGAATCAACTGATGCAAACCGGAGCTCTGCTTTTAAATCCTCATTAACTAAGTGACAATTTCTGCAGATTATTTCTGAATGTTTTCCTAGAAGTTTAAATCCGGTAATTTTATGATCATATTCAATTTTTCTCCAATTATCCGTAAAATGACATGTAATGCAGCCGTTAATCATTCTTTTTGAGTCTATTTCATTTCCATGAATATTTTGATGACAACCGCTGCATTTAGTTTCTGGAATTTTGAAATGCCACTTATCATTATTAAAATGACAGTTTCTACATGGAACCGCTAAATGAGCTCCTGTAAGTACAAAGTTAATTTGAGAATGCTCTTCTATCGTAAATAATGAAGGTTTAAATCCGGTTTCGATATGGCATTCTGAACAATCCCTTACCTTTCCGTCCCTTGCAAACTCACCTTTATGGTAGTCCTCATGACAGTTGGTGCATCTTCCATGTTTCAGTTTTGTTCCTATAACTTGTACCGATTTGTGGCATTCGCTGCATTCAAGAAATTTATGCTTACCCTCAAGAGGAAAATCGGTTTTATCATGATTAAAAGCCTGCATTTTAATCTTACGGAATGATTCGGATACGTGGCAGCTTTTACAATCAATGCTGAATTTTCCGGCATGTACATCTTTATGGCAGGGCGAGCAGTTTGTAAAAGACAACCCTTTAAATTTCTGAAATTCATTCCCGTCAATTATTTCTTTCGGATGACATTTATTGCAATCCACAGAAACGTGGGCTCCGGTTAGTTTGAATGCCGTATTATCGTGATTAAATTTATCCGGAGTTTTAAATGATGTGGTGTTATGACAACTATTGCATTGTTCACTTAAAGTGCCGCGGTGATAATCTTCATGACATGAGATGCATTCTGTCTCTAATCCTAAATATGAATTTTTTCTTCCTTTAATTTTATTTTTTATAAGCTCAGCAGTATGGCAGTCATTGCAGTCAATCTTCAGATGTCTTCCAGTTAATTCAAAACCTGCTTTATTATGCTGGAAATTATCGGGATTGAAATTAATTATTTTAAAATTTCTCCCGTAATGTTCACTATGGCAATTGGAACAATCCTTTCCTTTTGCCTCACTGCCGGAATGATATCCCTCACCCGAGGAAATTAGTTTCTTAATTTCAGAATGGCAATTAAGGCATTTGGAATTCTGAACTTTTTCACCCAGTAAATGACACTTAGTACAATTGCTTAATCCTTCAAGTTTTTCATGTGCACTGGTCAGATCTCCGGGTGAAATCTGGGCAAATAACGGAGTAAAATTTAAAATAATGAAGAGAATGATTAATAAAGGAAAATTATCATTAGGAC
This sequence comes from uncultured Ignavibacteriaceae bacterium, assembly GCA_964430095.1. Classification (GTDB taxonomy): domain Bacteria; phylum Bacteroidota; class Ignavibacteria; order Ignavibacteriales; family Ignavibacteriaceae; genus DATKLQ01. The sequence goes on along the minus strand of CAYSGP010000502.1, from coordinate 5,057 downwards.
TGCTGTATTGATTCATTATTCCCCAGAATTTTTGAACTATAAATTAGTTTTCATGCTTAAATATTGCCTCGCCGTGTTTAACATATATTTTTACCCCTATTTTCTCAAGAAATTTCGTCGGCAGTTCCCCTCCGGCAAAAATAAAAACCAGGTTATTTTCAATTTCTATTTCCTTTTTCTTTTCAACAGATAGAACAACACTATTATCTTTAATTTCAACAGGATTTGAATTAAAGATTACGTTTATTCGCCCGTTTACAATCGAATCATTTATACGATCCAGATTTTTCGGCTTCAATCTTGAAAATCTATCGCCCCTGTATGAAAGGGTGACAATATTTGCTTCATCTGCCAGCATCAAAGCAGCTTCAACAGCAGAATCCCCTCCCCCGGCGATAAGAATTTTTTCATTATGGATCAGCTCTGGTTCAATTAATCGATATGCAACTTTTTCTTTGCCCTCCCCCGGAATGCCTAATTTTCTAGGTGAACCTCTTCGTCCTACAGCTAGTAAAACTTTTTTTGAAGAATAAGTCCCTTTTGAGGTCCGGACAAGGAAATGATCTTCATTCTTTTCAATATTTTCAGCTTTTTCTTGTTCATTTATTTTTACTTCATATTTATTTAAAACCGTTGTCCATAAATTCAGCAGCTCCGACTTTGAAGTTTCCGCTAATTTTACTTTTCCATACAGCGGCAGATTCATTGAATGGGTCATTACTATTTTAGTTCTGGGAAAATTAAATACGCTTCCGCCGAGACTATCCTGTTCAATGACCAAAAATTTAATTTTATTCCTCGCTGCACTTAAGGCTGCCGAAATCCCGGCAGGACCTGCCCCTATAATTATTGCATCATAATCAACGTTAGACTGTTCTTTTAAACTTTTACAAATATTTTCCATCGCCTGGTTCCCCTGTTCAACGGCATTTTTAATTAAGCCCATTCCGCCAAGCTCGCCGGCAACAAACAATCCTGGTATATTCGTTTCAAATTCCGCAGAGATGTGAGGAAGCTCCACTCCTCTTTTTTCTGTGCCGATGCATAAGGTTATTGCATGAACCGGACAGGCATTAAAGCAGGCTCCATGACCAATACATCTTGATGCATTAATTAAATGCGCCTGACCGTTAACTATTCCAAGAATGTCTTTTTCAGGACAGGCTTTTATGCACGCACCGCTTCCGATGCATGTATTTGTATCTACAACGGGATGAAGAGAAAGAGGTTCATGAAACCCGAGTTCTATTGCTTTTTCCAGTTTAGATAAATTATGCGATGATTTTTTGGTATGCATTTTATAATAAGTGAAAAGCGTTGCGGCCAGAACCAGGAAAATAAATCCGTAAGCAATTACATTTTCAATTATTACTTCCATTCGGCTTCAACAATGAGTGGTTAAAATTTTCATTCATGAATAGTTTTCCGAAATCTCCTGTTTCTTTCTCAGAAAATCCAGGTATAGCCAAACGCTGCTGCAATAACGATATGAATTATCATTATAATGAACATAACAATGGCAAAAGGGAGATGAACAATATGCCAGTATTTGAAAAGTTTCTGCATTGTCCTAAGCATGCCGATTCTTTGTGAAATTATGAGCTTTGATTTTGCTAATCTCAAAATTTCTTTTTCTCTTTTTGAATTTAGATTCAAAAGCTTAAGATCATTCTTTATCTCTTTGAGAAGTGAATTTATTAAGAAATAATCTTTAAACTGGCTAACGAAGCTCCTGCTTAAAGTTAAATTTTTGTATTTATCAATAAAGTTTATTTTTTCAATTTTGGGGATTATTTCTCCGTTTACCGAATAATCCGCTTTCAGCCGGCTGCTGAGTTCCTCTCCCATTTTATCGAGCTCTTTAACGCTTAATTCATTTCCCTGAATAGTCCGGGGAATCCTTACGTAAATAAATCTCCCTGCAACACCGCTTAAAACAACTGCAGCCATGCTCCAGAAGCTTACCGCAACAATTCCGCCGAATTTAAAGGCAGTATGATATAAAACCAGGACAGGTCCGAGAGAGCAAAGAAAAATATGAAATTCAAGCCAGTGCTTCAGGTAACCAAACCGTAAGACTTTTTTCCAGCGTTTCCTCAGCATATAAACGGCAACACCGAAGATCATCATAAAAGAACCGGCAATCCCGGTTGCGTGGCCTAATAATCCGCTGGGTTTCAGATAATCATGATTTGATAGAAAAAATCTTTTTTCTACTGAGGTTATATAATACGAATAGCCGTAGACAGCAAAAAACAGAGTTGTTATTATCCCTATTAAAAAAAAAGAGCTGACGTAAACCCGGTGCATATTTTTGTTCATAATTCAAAATAAATTTTCTTTTGGAAAGTTCCAATGAAAATTTTAAATGGAATTATAAAAAATAATATCTTCTTCAGGTAAAAAGACAAGAAAAGCGGGCAAAACTTAGTAAAAAACCCTGCTAATTTTCCGATATCTCATAAAGAGTTGTATATTTTGTGGAGTTTTCAGCTGTAAGATCATTTATTTTATTTACTAAAATATTCATTCTTTCATTCATGTCGTCATCGAATGCTTCATAAGCTTCAGGGGAAATGAAAGTATAAACCTCCTGAAAATGGTTCGGCTTCCCTTTAACTTCATAAATTGAATAGGTTTCCAAACCATCTACTTTGAGAAGATTCTTTAGCTCTTTAATTAATGTAAGATACTCCTCTCTTTTTTGTTTTTCTACTTCATACTGAATTGAAAATATAACTTTTCCCATTTGATCTCCGAGTGTTAAAAAAAATTATTTATTAGAATTTCCCCGGTAAAAATAACTTTTGCCGGCCCTGTTAAGGAAACATTTTTAATTCTCTGGCCGTCCTTGCTAAAGTTAACAATCAATTCATCCCCGCCTTTTGTAATCAATGAAACGGGAGGATTAATGTTGTCTGTTAAACAGGCGGTTATTGCCGATGCTGCATTTCCTGTCCCGCAGGCAAGGGTTTCGTCTTCAACGCCGCGTTCGTAAGTCCTGATTAAAATTTTTTGACCTTTATATTGAATAAAATTAACATTTGTGCCTTTTGGCGCAAAATCATTAAGATATCTTATTTCTCTGCCAATACTAACAACAGGCAGCTGATTTATATCTTTATAGCTTGATCGCCGGTCAACCGGATTTTTTAGTATCTCAGATGCTTTTATAACTACATGCGGAGACCCTGTATCTATAAAGCTGCAGTTTATCTCCTGGTTATTAGCTTGTATGTTATAGTTTAATTTTATCTGTTTAGGTTCGTTAAAATTAAACTGAACCATCTCATCTTTAAGGACTTTCCCGGAATATAATTCGTCATTCGATGAAAAATTTGCCTTATGATTTTTGATTTTCCCTGTTAATTCTGCAAACCAGATGGCACATCTTGCGCCGTTTCCGCAGAGAGATCCGGTTGATCCGTCGGCATTATAGTAATTCATATTAAAATCATGACCATTCGATTTGCTGAAAGCAATAACTCCATCAGCACCGATACCGGTTCTTCTATTGCATATTTTCCTAATTGAATCCTCTGAAAGCGGCAATTTTTCTCCGGAAATAAAATCAAAAACCACAAAATCGTTGCCTGCTCCGCTCATTTTGGAAAAAGAAATCTTTTTCATGATTATGTAATTTAGCTCAATATGTTATTCTTTTCAATAATTCTATTAAAGAATTTGTGTTAAATCATTATTATTACGAAAAATTTATTGATTAAGTGATCTGCATAACCGTTTAATTTTTTTATAAAATTGCATTTAGTCAGCAGAATTTTTCGGGGAATCAGCTTTTTTTCTCTCTTAAAAAGAGTGAATGGATCTTTCCAATTTGCTGCTGAATTAAATGAAAATTAAAAATTAGATTATTAAATGATCCTGAATTACATTGCTTTTTCGCAGGTCTGTGTCTATTTTTGTTGACTTATTATTCAATAAACGTGGAGAAAAAGTTTTTATGGGTATGATGGCCAGGATGAGAAGTCTGGCACCTGCCTTTATAATTACAGTAGGTGCATTATTTGTTCTATTTATGGTTATTTCGGACTCAAATGTTCTGGAAGCTCTTGGCGGCGGAAGAAGCAACGTTATAGGTAAAATAAACGGTAAGGAGGTTACTTACCAGGAATTCAATGATGCAGTTGACCGCCAGAGGGAAAACCAAAAAGCACAAACAGGTAAAGATATCGATGAAGAAAATTTGGATCAGGTGAGGGAACAAGTGTGGGATGCGATTGTAACGCAGGCTTTGCTTGAGGAACAAATGGAAAAATTCGGTATTACAGTCTCCGATTCTGAAATAACACAAACTATCATTAGCGATAATCCTCCCCAGTTTTTAAAGCAGAATTTTATTGATTCCCTGGGAAGATTCAACCGGCAGCTTTATGAACAAGCTATTTTCGATCCTCAGAACAAAGCTGCGCTTGTTAACGCAGAGGATTTAGTGCGCCAATCCAAGCAAGGTGAAAAACTCCAGAGCATGCTTTTAGCCACACTGAATATAGGTGAAGATGAAATACGGAGATCTTTCATAAGCCAGAATATTAATATAAATGTAGAATATGCTTTAATTTCTTCAGAGCAGTTCCCTGATACATCTTTTAAAGTTTCTGAAGAAGAAATGAAAGACTATTACAATAAAAATTCGGATCAGTATAAAGTCCCCGAAATGAGAAAATTAAAATATATATTATTCTCTAATAAATCTTCTGCAGATGATTCATTAAATATTGAAAAAACTTTGGAAAATGTTGCTGGAAAATTTAAAAATGACACTCTAAGCTTTAAAGAAGTGGTCGATATTTATTCTGCTGTCCCATATTCAATGGACACTGTCAGTTTAACGGCAATTGCCCCTGCTGCAGCAGATCTTCTCTATAATTCATCAAAAGGTGATTTAGTAGGCCCTGCAGCTGGTAATGAAGGCTACATTTTATTCCACGTTGCTGATATTGTCCAATCCAAGGATCAGGCAGCCAAAGCTTCTCATATATTAATAAACCAGTTCGGATCTGATGAAAAAAACCTAGCAGAGGCAACAAAGATTTATA
>CAYSGP010000501.1:0-3362 GCA_964430095.1 uncultured Ignavibacteriaceae bacterium | reverse complement strand
CAATGTCATCTGTTATGATTTTATTACTCATCTCTGTTAATAAATAATTAAGCTTCTCCTCAAGCTCCGATATTTCGTATCCCATTTTCTTTTTAAGAACCAAAACTTTCGCCACAGCGGCTGAAAATAATGTTTTATAATATTCAATGCCTTCTTTAATATTAGCAGCAAAAGTGTTGAAATATTTAATCTGATTTTTAGTGAGAGGCAGATCAATTGCGGCAATTTTTTCATCCAGGTAATCGAGATAAAGCTTAAGCTCTTTCATAAACATATTCGGACGGTCATTACGGATGATTAAGTTGGTTCTGCCGTAGATATGGTTCACCATTTCGCTCAATGATACAATCGATGAAAAGTAAGCCATGTTCGGGCCGGGGCAAACCGCCGTACCAAAACCATCAGTTTTTGAAACTGCATTATTTATCTGCAGAACCGGGAAGGCAAGTCCATTGCACAAACAGGTCTTATCAATTATTTTATTGTATTCTTTATTCTTTTTTTCTTCATTCAGCAGGGAGGCATTCAGCTGTTCAATTTTTAAGGATTGATACTTAATTGAAGCCGTGCAAATAGGTTTTTCGCCGAACTCGGTATCTGAAATTAATAATTTTTTAGGACAGGAGCTTCCCGGTTTTCCTTTTGCTGCATTCTCGGTTTTCTGAAGGTCTTTAGTATTTCCCCTCAAGCTGTTAAAAGGAACCCCCAGAGGAGATGTATTGCTTAAATAAAGATCATCTTCTTTTGCATTGCTGAGAAGATCTAAAGTTTTTTCATCAACATTAGTTGCTTCCGGTACAAGCAGGAAAGGAGTTCCCCAGCCGACTGAATCAACGTTGTAATAATTTAACAAAAAATTATTTTCTTCAGATGTACCTACTCCGCCCTGCGCAGTAATTTTTAATTCGTGAGGTTCCCCGTTAAAATGAAGATTCTTTTTTCTTAATGCACCCGTAAAGATTTCATGAATTGTATTAATTAAAAAGCTGCGGTTGGTTTTAAATTCTTCCAATATCGGACCGATTAAATAACCGTCGGTTGCAAAAGCATGCCCGCCGCAATTGAGCCCGGATTCAATCCTGTATTCGGAAACCCATAAACCTTTTTTTGCAAGGAACTTTCCCTGGATAAGTGCCGAACGGAAGTCGCTTACTTTCAATATTATTCTTTTCTTTAACTTGCCTTCACCGTCAGGGTAAAAGTCAGCAAAGCTTTCAAAATAACTGTAAAGTTTCGGATTCATTCCTGCCGATAAAACTACCGATGAACTAAGATTGCTTTCTGCAAATCCGCGGAGTGCAGCATGAGCGTCATTAAACTCAACCGGAAGCTGAACCGACTTATCAAAGTTGGCTTTATCAACTTTGGTCATAATGTTTACGTCAATAGCCCCAGGGTGCATAAACTTATCCAGCAAAATTTTAACTTCTTCCCTGCTTAACATCCCTTTAATGAAATATTTTAACGCCTTTTTAAGCTCAGAATCATCCGGCAGCATCAAATAATATTTTTCCAGCTCCGGGCCTTTATCAAGCATTTTATCCTTTAAAGCAATAAAATTATTCTTTACAAGATCACCGATAAGATTAAGGTACAGCATAATTCGTTTGGCCCTGTAATCGGGTTCATTGGTTGAAACAGGAATGAAAGGAATATTATTCTTATTGGAATGGACCTTCCTCATTTTTTCAATAAGGTCATCATCTACAATTGAAATAACCGAGTCAATTCCGTAGTGCGCTACTTTCAGGGGAGTATCAATAGTAAAAGCAAGTCCCATTACAGGGATATGAAAATTATGAATGCCGGTTTGCTGCACGTTTTTAAAATTATTATAAAAAAGAAACGCTTGATTTATATACGGAGCTTAATCATCTGCCTTTACCATTTGCCGGAACGGCTGCCGTAAGGGCTTTTAAAATTCCTTCCGCTGCTTGAACCGTTATCTTTTTTTGGACGGGCTTCGCTGACAACAATTTTCTTTCCTTTAAAATCTTTTGAGTTCAGATGCTTTATAGCTTCCTGCGCCTCTGCTTCCCCGGTTATTTCAATAAATCCGAAGCCTTTCGATGTGCCGAGGTAATTATCTTTTATTACTTTCGCGCCGTTGATTTTTCCGAATCCGGAAAATAAATTTTTTAAATCTTCTTCGGTAACTCCCGTTGAAAGATTCCCTATGTAAATGTTCATGCATTTTTCCTTTAGTTTGTTTTTCCGGAATACTAAATTGATTTAATTTAAGAAGTAGACAGGAAGAAATATTTTGTTTAAAATTGAGGAATTATTTATAAGTGGAACACATCATCAAAAACAGCAGTGCAAAAAAATTATATGTCGATTGAATAGTGTCGGCTTTTTTATTTTCCTTTAAAAGTCTTTATACCCTTAATATAAGTTTTAATATTGACTGGAATAATTTAGCTTGAATATATTACTATTCCAAGATAAAAAATAATAAATACGGTTTATATAGATATATTCGAATAAAAGCTTGTTTTTGTTTAGCGCCCCTCCCGGCAATTCGACAGAAGCACATGACTAAGATTAGAATAAAGCCGGAACTTTACCATCATTAAATAGAATAACGGTAAGAAAGCACCTCCCTATTTACCTAGTTAATATTTGAGTTAATTTAATTTCATAAAAGAGACATGAAAACGTTTATTTTTTTCATTAGGAAATGCATAATTGAATAGGATTTCCGGAGAATGCAGGGCATAGTAATTGTCATTGTTAAGACTATAGTTAAAAGATCAAAGAATTTCAAAAATAATTTTTCTTTAAAACAGGTTTCCGGTGATAAATATGAAAAAGATCTCTTTAAATTTTCTCTTGCTTTCCGCAATTTTTCTGCTGTTTATTACAAGCAGCTGCGATAAAAAAGATTCATCTACTGGTCCGGGAGACAATCCATCCGCAGACCCGGTAATCAATTCGCTGAGCGATACCAGTGCCCTCCCTGCTTCCCGGTTGGTTATTTCCGGTTCGGGTTTCGGCACCGGTGAAAATCTTTTCGTCCGTTTTTCAGGAAAAAATAATTACCTGGTTGAAGTCCCTGTTCTTGAATCGGACGAAACATCACTTATTGTTTCTGTTCCTCCATATATTAATCCGGTAAACGGATTCTTTCTGTCTGATACTGTAAACATTACGATTATAATAAAATCCGGTTCCGCTATTATCCAATCGAATGCTGTTCAAAATTTTATTATCCGGGGTCTGCCTGATCCGGGTTCTGCCCCGGGCACGGTTACGCTTAATTTCTTAAACTGGGAAATAAGAAATTATACTAATATTCAGCAGCATATACAGGGTACCGAAATGGATATACCTTCGATTACAGATGCCATATCAGAAAATCT
>CAYSGP010000500.1:0-7945 GCA_964430095.1 uncultured Ignavibacteriaceae bacterium | reverse complement strand
CCTTTCCTACTTCACTTGTTTCGTCTTCTTTATATTTTTTATTTTATAAGATACCTTCCGCAGTAGAATTAATTTCTGTATCAACTTTATCATTACTGATTTCAAAAATTATTTCATCACGGTTTACTTTATCCCCTTCTTTCTTATGCCATTTTATAATGGTGCCTTCATTAATACTTTCCCCCATTTTCGGCATTATTACATTCATTTTAGCTCCTTATAATCTCTTCAAATAATTATCTAAGATAATTTTCAGTATAGAAATTAATTACCGCAATTAATTAACGATTTCTAAATATTTTTTTTGTATTACAAAACAAATTAAGCTGAACTTATAATAAACTTTTGGGAATAGTGGAGAATGGAATGATGGAATAGTTTTGTCCAATACTCCAATATTCCAACAAAAAATATTTTCAATTCTATTAAAACTTATTTGATTAACGAATATCGATTAACGATTTCTGATTTTAGAAGAAAACAAGGCTACACAACTTCGAAAATCGTTAATCCTTGTTCTTTAAATCAAAATCCGAGAGATTTTCTCTCCCGCAAATGCGGGATCCCGCTTTGCGGTGATTAGATTTAGATTTGTAAGAATCCATTACTCCAATACTCCATTACTCCATTACTCCATTACTCCAATACTCCTATATCTCATTATTCAATTATCCAACCTTCCATTATACCATAATTTTAAACCGGCAGATTTCTAATATTCTAAAAGCTCTTTTATTTCTCTATAAATTCTTTCACGATTCGGCAAAACTGCATTTTCCAAAATCGGAGCATATGGAATATGAGAATCTTTAGCTGCAATTCTTTTAACCGGTCCATCTAAAAATTGAAAACAATTATCTGAAATTCTGGCGGCTATCTCGCCTCCGAAGCCGGCGGTTAAGGTATCTTCATTAATTACTATTGCTTTGTTAGTTTTTTTAACTGAATTAAAAATAGTTTTTTCATCCAAAGGGATAATCGTTCTAATATCAATTATTTCAACAGAATATCCTTCATGCTCTAATTTCTTTGCAGCATTTAATGAATCCCAGACAGGAACGCCGTATGTAATTACACTGATATCTTTCCCTTCTTTTATCACTTTTGCTTTTCCGAAAGGTATAAGATAGTCCTCGCCGGGTTCAGGGGACATAGCAAAACTTTGCCTGTATAATCCTTTATGTTCGCAGAAAATAACAGGATCGTTAAGCCTGCATGCGGTTTTCAATAAACCTTTTGCATCTGCGGCATTGGAAGGATACGCAATTAAAATTCCGGGGATATGTGCAAAAAACGATTCTATATTCTGACTGTGATATAGTCCGCCGTGAATATATCCTCCTACCGGCACGCGGGTAACCAAAGGAGCAGTCCAGGTGTTTTTGGATCGATATCTCAGAGTTGCGACTTCACTCTTAAACTGCATAAAAGCAGGCCATATGTAATCGCCGAACTGAATTTCCACAACAGGTTTTAATCCGGCTAATGCCATCCCAGCTGCTACACCGATTATGCTTGCCTCGGCTAATGGAGAATTAAAGACTCTCTTCTCCCCGAACTTTGAAGATAAACCTTTGGTAGCTGTGAAGACTCCTCCTTTACTGTCGGCAATATCTTCTCCAAAAATGAAAATTTTGTCATTCCTTTTCATTTCTTCATGAAGCGCATGATTTATTGCATCAACCATTACAATTTTTTCCCCATGAGACTGACTATTTTCATATTCGAGCAGATCTTTCAGACCGCTTTCATCGAACAAATTTCTACATGCATCTCTCGGGTCCGGGTCTGCAGCTTTAAAAGCTTCAGAGGAAGCCTTTTCAATTTCCTCAAGTACACCGGATTTAATTTTATTTATTTCTTCTTTGGTTATGTAACCTTCATTGATAAGCCTGATGCTGAATTTCTCAATAGGATCTCTCTTTAAATCCTCCTCCAGCTCTTTCGGATCCCTATATTTTTTTTGATCGTCCGATGATGAATGAGACATTAATCTTACCACTTCCGCCTCAATAAGAGCGGGTCCTTTTCCATTTTTTATGTAATCGACTGCTTCCTTTACAGCACCATAAGAATCGAAGAAGTCGGTACCGTCAATTCTTTTAACAAAAAGATTTTCGAAGCCGGACATCATTTCGGCAACCGATCCGCCTTTTCCGCCGCTCTGCTGATTGACATGAACGGATATAGCGTATTTATTATTTTCAATTAAAAATAATACCGGAAGCTTTTCACGGCTTGCCCAATTCACAGCTTCATGAAACTCACCCTGACTGGTAGTGCCCTCCCCGCTGCTGACGTATGTAACAGCATTTTCTCCTTTTTTAACCGAAGCTAATGCTGCTCCAACCGCATTTAAAAATTGAGTGCCGGTAGGACTTGATTGGGAAGGTATATTTAAATCCGGATGCCCGAAATGCCCGGGCAGCTGCCTTCCCCCGCTCGAGGGATCATCCTCTTTCGCAAAACACTGAAGAAAAAACTCTTTTGGAGTAATTCCAGCAGCTAAAGCTAGAGAAAGATCCCTGTAGTAAGGAAACAACCAATCTTTTTTCGGATCCAGCTGTACTGCGGCTGCCAGCTGGATTGCTTCATGCCCCGACCCGGCAATATGAAAAAAAGTCTTTCCCTGTTTTAATAAATTCATTGCCTTAATATCTATATTTCTTGAGAGAAGCATTAAATAGAGAACCCTATGCAGATCTTTTTTTGTTAAGAATTCATTATTCTGATTCAATTTTTCCCGTGAAGCGCTGCCGTTCAGATTACCGTTATCTGATGAAAGCTTTTCTTCAAAAGTTATCTTATTACCCTCAATTTGAACTTTTCTTGCCATTTTGATCCTTCATTGTATTACAGTAAGTACAGATTCAATCAACTTTTCTTTTTTTTGCTTCAGAAGCTCTGTATATCCGAAAACATTTATAAAATTTTCAAATATAATACTTTTAACGGAATCAATATCTATGTTCTGTTTCAATTCCTTTTGCAAAGAAGTTACGTCTTTATCTGAAATTCCGCATGGAATTATACCTTTAAAGAAATCGAGATTTGTATTTACATTAAAAGCAAACCCGTGCATTGTGATCCATCTGCTTATTTTTATTCCGATTGCCGCAATCTTCCTATTATTGACCCAAACGCCCGTATATTTAGAATTTCTTCCGGCTTTTATTCCGTAATATGCACAGGTTTCAATCAGCACTTCTTCCAGGGCTCTTAAAAATTTATGAGTATCTTTTTCCCAGTCATTCAGATCAATTATAGGATAGCCCACAATTTGACCCGGACCGTGGTAAGTGATGTCCCCTCCTCTATCAATATCGTAAACGGAAATTTTATTGGAACTCAAATAAGTTTCGGTGCTTATTAAATTTTTTTTATCGGCTGTTTTTCCCAAAGTATAAGTATGCGGATGTTCAAGAAGAAAAAGAATATCCGAAATTTTTTTATTATACCTTAATGATAAAATTTCTTTCTGCAGGTCCCATGCTTCTTTATAATCGATAAAACCGAGATCGCAGTATGTCAATGTTCTTTCCATCTTAATATTCATTATTGAAAATAGAGTATCGAAAATTTAGTATTGAGATTTGAGTAATGAACATTTTTTACCGCTAATTTCACGAATTATTTTATTCAGCTTTTTTCCTCTTTTTCTTAGTTTTTTTTTGATCTTTTAATCTTTAAATCTTTTGATCTTTTTCATTCTTACTTCTGTCTTCTTTCTCCTAACTTCTCTTTCTTCCATTTCCATCTAAATATGTATTGCTTCGCCGTAAGCTTGAGCAGCGGCTTCCATAATAGATTCGGAGAGAGTCGGATGTGCATGAATAGTTTTTATAATCGTTTCTCCGGTTGCTTCAAGGGATTTAGCCAATCCTATTTCGGCAATCAGTTCGGTTGCTTCGGCGCCGATAATGTGCGCACCAAGAATTTCGCCGTATTTTTCATCAAAAATAATTTTTACAAACCCTTCCCTTTCACCCGTCGCAAATGCTTTGCCGCTTGCCATAAATGGAAACTTCCCGATTCTAACTTCGTATCCAAGCTCTTTGGCTTTTTGTTCAGTTAACCCGATGCTTGCAACCTGCGGCTGGCAGTATGTACAACCCGGAATACAATTATAATCTATATCGGGAATTTTTAATCCTTTTATTTTCTCCACACAATGTTTTCCTTCATGAGAGGCAACATGGGCAAGCCACGGCGGACCGATTACATCACCAATTGCATAAATCCCATCCACATTGGTTTCATAGGTTGATTTATCTACCTTGATATGGTTTTTAAACAGCTCAATTCCTAATTCCTCTAATCCGAATCCCTCAACATTTCCCGTAACACCAATCGCATTTAAAACCTTGTTAGCATTCAATTCCTTAGTTTTTCCGTTATGTTCAACAGTTACACTTACTCTATTATCTTTTACGGCAGCTTTATTTACAATTGCTTTAGTCAAAATTTCAATTCCGCGTTTCTTTAAACTCTTTTCCAAAGCCAATGAAATTTCTTTATCCTCTACAGGAAGAATATTGTCCATCATTTCGATCACGGTTACTTTACTTCCAAGCACCGAATAAAAATAAGCAAACTCAATCCCTATTGCTCCGGCGCCGATAACAATTAATTCTTCGGGAAGCTCATCTAATACCAATGCTTCGAAATATGTAATAATATTTTTTTTATCTACAGGGATTGAATCAACTACCTTAGGTCTTGCACCGGTTGCTATAATAATTTTATCTGCATTTATTGAATCAATTTCCTTTTCATTTTCATATATATCTATCTGGTTTTTTGAGATTAGTTTGCCGTGTCCTTTTATCCTATCAACTTTATTCTTTTTTACAAGGAATTCGACATTTTTGGTTATACGGTCTGATATTTCTCTGCTCCTTTTAATAATTCTTTTCAAATCGAACTCAAACTCTTTGTATTTAATTCCGAAATCCTGGGCATGAGATTTCAATGTATCGATTATTTCAACATTTTTAAGCAAAGATTTGGTTGGAATACATCCCCAATTAAGGCAAATACCCCCTAAAGGTCTGTAATCAATGACTACAGTCTTAAATCCAAGCTGTCCGGCACGTATAGCGGCTACATATCCGCCAGGTCCGCCGCCTAGAACCGCAATTTCATAATTTTTTCCCATTTTCTTTTATTTCTTATTTCCTGAGGACAGATAATTCGTTTAAGCAAACAAATATAAAGAAGAGCCCAAAAAGATAAAAACCTAAATAGTTTTGATGTTTTTCTTCTCACGGATAAGAATTTTGAGGTTTAAAACTTCATTCATGATAAAAATATTATGCAGTTTATTCAATTTATGATTAAAACTTAGATTTATAATTGGCAAGTAAATTGAGATTTATAAATCTAAAAATTTCCGGGGATATGATGAATAAAATACTTGAATCCAATCAGCATTTCATTAAAAATAGTATTGATGAAGAGCTGCCGATTTATCCAATCAGCGCCGCAGCAAGAATTCTAAACGTTTCGGTCCACACTTTACGCATGTATGAACGTGAAGGCTTGATAATTCCTTTTAAAAAATCCACCAGCCACCGGCTATATTCACAGACTGATATAGAACGGATTAGATGCATACGGCATGCAATAAATGAACTTAAGATCTCAATCGCCGGGATTAAAACAATTCAGTCGCTTATTCCCTGCTGGAAAATAAAAGGATGCGGCGAAGAAGACAGAAAGAATTGTATTGCTTATGCTTCACATTCAAGCCCTTGCTGGTCTTACATGCATAAAGATAATAAATGCGAAAAATCAGACTGCAAGAAATGTGAAGTTTATAAGAATTATTCAGAATGTACAATAATAAAAGAAAGCATTATCAAATTTATTAATGAGTGAAAAATAATTTTTATTAATTATGAAGAAAATAGTTTTAATCCTGCTCGTTCTAGGGATTGCAGCTGCATGGACAATAAATTTTTTAACTCCGGGTTTAAGTGATCAAAGTGCATTAACCCGGCTGAAAGAAAAATATCCTGAAAAGCAGACAGCTTCTGCGGATCATTCTAAGTTTACGGTTCTGCAAAAAAATTTTTCATCCCCTATGGAAGCAACTGAAGCCTGTATTTCATGCCATAATAAAAGGCACATTGAAGTAATGCAGTCAAATCATTGGAACTGGGAAAGAGAAGAATATATCGAAGGACGGGGAATTGTATATGTCGGTAAAAAGAATGCAATAAATAATTATTGCATCGGCATAGAGGGGAATGAACAAAGCTGCGCTAAATGCCATATCGGATATGCCATGACAAGTAAAATGTTCAGCTTTACCGATCCGCAAAATATAGACTGCCTGGTTTGCCATGATAACACGGAAACTTATGCTAAAGGAAATGAACTAGCCGGGCTTCCGGATCCGAAAGTGGATTTAAACTACATTTCACAGAATGTGGGTAAACCTAAGCGTTCAAATTGCGGCGTCTGCCACTTCTTCGGCGGAGGCGGAAATAATGTAAAACACGGCGACCTCGAATCGGCAATGTTCGAACCTGCAAAAGATATTGACGTTCACATGGCAGCCGAAGACGTAGACCTTCAATGTGTTGACTGCCATAAAACCGCGGATCATAATATTTCAGGTAAAATGTATTCACTCTCTTCAATGAATCAGAACCGCACAACATGCGAACAATGTCATACTCAGAATCCTCATGAAGAAAATATTCTGAATGAGCATACGGTTAAAGTCGCATGCCAGACATGCCATATACCTGTTTATGCAAAAGTGAATGCAACAAAGACAGATTGGGACTGGTCCACCGCAGGCAGGCTGAAGAATGGCGCACCGTATGAAGAAGATGATGCCGAAGGTAATCATACTTATTTATCGATCAAGGGAAGTTTTAAATGGGGAAAAAACCTTCGTCCGGAATATATCTGGTTCAATGGTACTGCAGATCATTATTTGCTCGGAGATGTTATAGCAGATACAACCTTTCCGTTAAAAATAAATACACTTAATGGATCATATAAGGATTTAAATTCCAAAATTATCCCGGTAAAAATTCACCGGGCAATTCAGCCTTTTGATCCTATAAATAAAATTTTAATCCAGCCGAAATTATTTGCGGATAAGAAAGGTGAAGGAGCTTTCTGGAAAGACTTTGATTGGAGCAGAGCGGCAGAAGCTGGAATGAAAGAGGTAAATCTTCCTTTCAGCGGAAAAATATCTTTTTTGAAAACAGAAATGTACTGGCCGGTAAATCACATGGTTTCTTCGAAAGAGTTAAGTGTAACCTGCACCGAATGTCATACCCGTGAGAACAGCCGATTAGCCGGCTTAAAAGATTTTTACATGCCAGGGAGGGATTACTCTTCTGTTGTAGAAATTATCGGCGTTTCAATCATCATTTTTACAATCGCCGGCGTTTTTATGCACGGTACTATCAGAGTCGTCTCTTCCAAAAGGAAAAAGAAAGAGGATAAAAATGTTTAATAATTCCAAACAAATTAACCAGGTATATATTTATAAATCATTTGAACGTTTCTGGCATTGGATACAGGCAATTTTGATTTTCTTTTTAGCATTTACCGGGTTTGAAATACACGGCTCGATTTCATTTTTTGGATACCAAAACGCCGCCGCATATCACAATATTGCAGCATATTCTTTTATAACTCTTATCATATTTGCAATCTTCTGGCATTTCACCACAGGCGAATGGAAACAATATCTTCCGACTTTAAAAAATATTAGGGCTCAAATTGATTTTTATCTGGCGGGAATCTTCCGGAATGCTCCTCATCCCACAAAAAGAACCGTATTAAGTAAGCTTAATCCTCTGCAAAGACTTGTTTATCTCGGCTTAAAATTGCTCGTAATTCCCATAATGGTTGCATCAGGACTTTTATATATGTTTTATCGTTATCCTCAAAGAGGAAATATCAAAGTTTTGAATAT
>CAYSGP010000499.1:0-6840 GCA_964430095.1 uncultured Ignavibacteriaceae bacterium | reverse complement strand
TATACTGCCGCCAGGAAAATGATTCTGGTTAAATAACTTGTAAAAAAGATGACATCTTTTTAAAAAGATGTCATCTTTATGAAGCCGAGGAAGATTCTGAGACAAGCCTGCCTTGCCGGCAGGCAGGCTCAGAATGACAAGCGGGACCTTGTCAAATAATTATTCTATTTTCTATTATTTAATACAAAATGAGCTTTCAATATGATAAGAAAAATTTTTTTCATCTATCCAGTCATTTTAATCCTATCCTTTCTTAATTTCCCGATGAATCCAAAGGAAAAACAAGAAGGCAGAGAAAATAATAATTCCAAACTATCTGCAAATAATGAAATTGATTTTGTTCCTCAATGGGCAAAAAAAGTAATCTGGTACCAGATATTTCCGGAGAGATTCAGGAACGGCGATCCTTCAAATGATCCGCGCGTTGAAAATCTTAAAGGCGCTTGGCCATATGATATTTCCTCGCCCTGGCAGATTCATTCCTGGACTTCAGATTGGTATGAGCTTCAGCCTTATGAAAAAGAAAACGGAAAAAATATCTGGTTTAATATGCAGAGACGCAGATACGGCGGCGATATTCAGGGTATTCTCGATAAGCTTGATTATCTTCAAGATTTAGGTGTTACTGCCTTATATTTAAATCCAGTTTTTGAATCACCCTCGCTTCATAAATATGACGGTGCGACTTTTCATCATATAGATCCTAACTTCGGTCCCGATCCTGACGGCGATAGGAAAATTATTGCTTCGGAAGTATTTGATGATCCTTCAACCTGGCAATGGACTTCGGCTGATAAGCTTTTTCTGAAGCTCGTGAAAGAGGTACATAGCAGAGGCATGTATATTATTATCGACGGAGTTTTTAATCATATGGGTACAAACTCTTATGCTTTCCAGGATTTAAAAAAGAATCAGCAGAAATCAAAGTATATAAATTGGTTTAGTATTAAGAAGTGGGAAAATCCTGAAACCGGGGATAAGTTTGAATATGAAGGGTGGTTCGGCGTTAAGGACCTGCCGGAAATAAAAGAGGATTCCAACGGCATCGTTGATGACCCCAAAAAATATATTTTTGCCGCCACAAAAAGGTGGATGGATCCGGACGGGAACGGCGAAATAAAAGCCGGTATTGACGGCTGGAGACTTGATGTGGCTTTCTGTGTTAATCATAAGTTCTGGAAGGACTGGCGGAAGCTCGTTAAAAGCATCAATCCCGGTGCTTATTTAACCGGGGAAGTTTTTGTCGACAGCCTGAGCGGTTTTAAGCCGTACCTAAAAGGCGATGAGTTTGATGCAGTTATGAATTATCCGTTCCTTTATACATGCTCTGAATATTTTGTTGATGAAAAACGCAAAATTAATACAACTGAGTTTGACAAGCTTTTAAGAGAATTAAGGAAAATGCATCCCGAATGTGTCTCTTATGTGCAGCAGAATTTAATGGACAGTCATGACACTCACCGGCTTTCATCTCATATTGTTAATAAAAATCTGGCTTCTTATAGGAAATGGGGAGATTTCCATCCTGCATCCAAAGCCGAAAATCCGGAATATGATACCAGGAAGCCTGATGAATCCGAAAAGAAGATTCAGAAGCTGATGATTTTATTTCAGATGACTTACCTTGGATCGCCTATGGTTTATTACGGCGATGAAGCAGGAATGTGGGGTGCAAACGATCCCTGCGACCGGAAGCCGATGACCTGGAAGGAAATGAAATTTGAAAATGATTCAGTGCTGCCCGATCAATCAAAACGAAAAACATCTTATGAAGTAAAATTTGATGAAGAGATGTTCAATTATTATAAAAAAATTATTGAGATAAGAAACTCACATCCTGCTCTGCAGCTCGGTGATTTTAAAACAGTTTTAACGGATGATGAAAATGAGATTTATGCTTTTGAAAGAAATTATGATAAAGAAAAAGTAATAGTTGTATTGAATAATAATAAGTCTGTTCAAAATGCTGATCTGTTGATAAAAGCCGGCGCTTATAAAGATGTTTTTAATGAAGGCAAGTCTTACGAAGCAAAAGACGGAAAATTAAGATTGGAATTGAACGGCAAATCTGCAAGCGTACTGGTGCTGCAATAAAAGTAGATTTCAAAAACTAAACTGGATTTATTTAAACTAATTTTTTGTATCTACCGCACTTTGCAGCTGACTCTGCAGTTTAATAGCTTCGGCATACCTTGGATTTAATGATAAAGCTTTATTTACCCTATCGAGAGCGGCTTTGTAATTTTTCTTTCTTACATAAACTCCTGCCAAATTATACCATATCTGCGCATCATTATTATCATACTCCAGGCTTTCTTTAAAATACTTTTCGGCAGAATCCAGTTTATTGTTATAAAGATCGATTGTGCCGAGCCATTTTGTCTTAAATGCATTAGGCTTTATTTCATATCCTGATTTTAAATATTTGTAGGCTTTCCCGTAATCTTTCAGTCTTATCAATATATTTGTAACATAATCGTAGTATTCTACTACAAAAGGATATTGAGCGATCAGTGCATCCATTTCCGCCAGGAAAGAATTGACATCTTTTTTTACTAAGTAGTAAGCAGCCAATTTTCTGTGAGCTTCTTCCCATGATATTTTATCTTTAACTACCTCGGCAGCAAAAGAATCAACAATACTTTTATTATTTAATAATACGTGTTCCGGTATTTTTCCTTCTTTAGTTACAAAAGGCCAATCATTCTTTAATAATTTAATTTTATCTTCAGCTATCGCCGAATCCAGCTTTGTAAAATTAAAATTTGACAATACAATGCTGTCCTGTTCCGCATCGGAAAGCTTTACCGGCGCCGAAGCAGGCAGCAGATCCCTTTCCTTCATCTTTTCAAAAAATAATTTTCCCAGGATCTGATAACCCTTCAGAGTAGGATGCAGATGATCCGTCATTAAATTATTCCCTGCAATGCCGTCCGGAGTTGCGGCATTAAAAGCTGAGTCTGCATCTACAAGCGGCAGACTGAATCTTTTGCATAATGATTTAATTGTATGGTTAAGCTCCTCCGGGGCTCTGAAACGGAGACCGTCCAGATCTTTAGCAAACCTGAATAAGGAATCTGCTGCTTCTTTGTCTTCTGAATTTAATGATGCTTCTGCCTGCTTGTATATTTTTTCAGCAGAAGGATATTCCTTCGATTTAATCGAAATAAAAGGAGGCTGGTCTTTCAGATTAGAAACAAGTGTTGAAAAAATAACCGGGACATTCCTTTCTTTTGCCATCTCAAGCATATCTCCCATATTTCCTTTAAACTGCTCGATTCCTTTATTGTATGATTCCGATTTGAATTCTATAAATTGATCTTTTGCCATACGCGACATTAGAGTACCGCCTGCTGTTTCATTGATAGAAAACAGGTTTAATATTCCCTGGATGATATTTCTTAATAGCACTGCAGTTTTAAATTTATTTAAGTAAAGCAGAAGGTTTACCGTTTCTCTGGAAGTTCCCAAAGATTCCATGGAACCAATCCCTAATGCTCCATAGTATTCATTGTGCCCTGTGTATATAAGTATTAGATCAGGTTTTTGATCCAGAACGCCGGGAAATAAATCGCGAAGAGTGAAGCTGTTGACTGCGGTTAAGCCCAAATTTACTACTTCAATCTTTGAAGAAGGGAAAACCAGCTTTAATCTGTTAGATAAATAATGGGAAAAAGATCCCAGAGGCAAAAAGGGATAACCTGCAGCGCTGCTTTCACCCAGCACAAAAACTCTGAATGCATTTTCCTTTTTTACTTCATCAAATAAATCACCATTGGAGCTGGGAACTTTTTTAACGGTATAGAAATATCTTTTGGCAATTTCGGGGTTAAGAAACAATTCTCCGTCAGCAGCAGGAATCCACTGCCTGTTATCAAATCCGTAATTAAAAATTCTTAATGAAAATTCAAGCAGAATGAAGAAAAGAATTGGGATTAATATCAGAACAATAAGAAACCATTTGGGATATTTTTTTGCGGATATGTAAACCGGGTCTTGTTTTTTTTCCTTAAGTTTTTTTTTCAAAATTCCCTCGGATACTTATGACTATTGCAGCTAATAAAAACAAATAATCAACTAAAATAGGAATATTTACAACTTGGGGAAAGTAACCGAAGGATTAGTCTCAGCAAAGGCTGAAGAGTAATTTAAAAACAAGAAGATGAAAAATATAGCATTAATTATCCTCAATGTTCGAAGCAATTTTTTCGGCAAAGTGTTTGGAATACTGTTGAACTTCGAAACAATTTCTGTAATTATTTTTATTCCAAATCCAAAAATGAAATTTCTGAAGAAAGCGGCGGGCATTAAAAATTCATCTGAGGATTGAAATAAGAGAATATTTTAGTAGATTATAAAAGGTTTAAAAAACCGGATTTTTTAATATTCTGTTCTTATGGATAGATCAAAGGGGTTAAAATGAATAAGTTTTATAAAACTCTTCTTCTTTTAATTTTTTTAGGATTTTACCTTCATCCTCAAAGCGGCACCTGGTTTAGAAAAACAGCGGTTATTAATGGAAATGAAATTCAAACTGTCGTAAGCAACTGGGGAGTAATTGCTCAGCCTGCATCTGTAGGACCTCAGGGCTCCTGGAAAGGAATAAACAATACTTATTTTTCCGATATGAGTATTCTGTTGGGAGTAGAGCTTCCAATTAATGATTACAATTCGGACGGCACTCCTGATACTCTCCATACAGTCATAATTTCAGAAGCCGAGAGACCGGGAGGAGGGGATTGGTGTTCAAGCCATTTTTGCGGATTTGAACCGGACAGCGGATTCTATAATTTTAATCATACTGACTCACTTACAGGTTTTGCTCTCAGCAATGTACCGGATTCCTGGCCTGAGACCTGGCCTGACCATCCTGACTACGGAACGGGCGTTTGGAACGGCTTATTCGGTCCAAATAATTTCATCGGAGATCAGGAAGCATATTACCGGATTGATGATGCGAATGATGAGGAAATGTTTTTCGTAAACGGTTTTCTCCCGGATTCTTCCAACCCGGTGAAAAAAGGATGTGGTATTAATATAAGTGTAAGATATGTCCAGCTTAATCATCCGCTGTTTAAAGATATTTTATTTAAAATATACGATATAAAAAATGAAAGCATCCATAATTACTCTAAAGTAGTTTTCGGGGAGCTGACGGGAACAAACATCGGCGGAATAGATGACGATGTAACATTGTTTTATCCTAAGGATAATTTTATTCTCAGTTATGATTTTGACAATAGTGTCAATCCTGGATCAAATCCTGATTGGGCAGGACCGGTGGGAATGTTCGGGGAGAAGCTGCTGTATGCGCCTAACAATAATTTATTCACAAGCTTTGATAATTTTGTGCCTCCGGATAATATTATAATGATGGACGATGAATCTTTGTGGCATAGAATGGCGCCTGGTAATTTCAGTTATCCATCCAGTGTCGCATTCGAGGATTCTATTCCGTACGCTGCAAGCGGTGAAAATGGAGATTATCTTTACGGTACAGGGTATTTTTCATTAGACTCCGGGGAAACTAAAAGAATAGTCTCTGTACTTGGATTCGGGTATAACAAAAATGAAATTCTGCTAAAAATGAAGATAGCCGAAGCACTTTATAATTCCGGATTTGATTCAAGCGCAATTCACAACGCCGTTTCATTTACAAGCCCTTCATATTACGAGGAAATAACCGGCACATATAATATTAAATGGAATACATTAAACGCCGGAGGTACAGTTGAAATCTGGTACAGCAGCGATGCCGGAAGCACATGGAATTATATCGCCGAATCTGCTCCCAATACGGGATCATATTTATGGAATACGGAAGAGCTTGAAGATGCAGCCTTTTCAAATTTGATGATTTTTATCAAGGACGAAGAAGAAAACATTATTGGATTCGATGAAAGCAGATTCTTTAGGGTTAATAACGGCAAAAACGGAAAACCATATATAAAAATTCTAAATGAGGACTTATATTCCGGAACTATAACGGGAGAAGAGCACGATTTTAACCTGCTGCTCGGAGATCCGGAAAATATTCCGATGCTCCTGGATATCTACTATTCTTTTGGAGATTCAAGTTTTCATTTTTCACAAAGATTTAATGCAGTTAGTGATACTCTTCCTCAAACATATCCCGTAAATCTTAAGATAATACCCAACTCAAAGGAATTAGTAATTACGATTGAAGTTTCTGATGACAGCACTAGCATTTCAGACAAAACTAAACCTTTTAACAAAGAAACACCCAGGGATATTTTACAGGAAAACAATTACCAGGTTATTAGCATGTATGCTGAAGTGCCGGTTGAAATCAGAATAGCTGATTCTGCACTTTTTTTAAGCAATGAGTATTATATCACTTTTAACGATACTCTCAATGAAAACTATAAAACCTTTTCTGTCTACAACACGTTTGCCGATTCATTTACTCTGTTAAATCAGCCTTTTTACCCTTACAGCGAAACTCCCTTTTTTGACGGGATGACTTTGTATACCGAAGAGATTATAACCGAGTTTGATAGAGAAAGAAGCCGCTTGAATAATCCTTCTCCCCAAAGCTTTCCCTTTCATCTTTTACCCTATGAATCTCCCGCAGTGAAAGGAAGGAAGGATCCGTTTGATTATATTCTGGCTTTTTCAGATGTATATAATGACTCGTCCAATTATCTTTTTAAAATTCTTGGAACAGACGCACCGCCTGCAAAAACAAAAATAAACTTTAAAGTATTCAGGGATGACGGCGCTTCTCTTGAACGTATTCAATTTGCATTTGCTGAATCCGGCAGTTGGATGGAAGATACTTTATCTGCTATGGACCAGGTAATCTTTTCAAATGAAAAC
>CAYSGP010000498.1:0-11344 GCA_964430095.1 uncultured Ignavibacteriaceae bacterium | reverse complement strand
AAGATCATCAAGCCCTTTATAGCTGTCAATAATTTCCCTGTAATTTTCTTCTTTTAAAGAAGCAGCAAGAGTATTTATTGTAAAATCCCTGCGGCTTATATCTTCTACAAAAGACCCGGCTGCAATTTCAGGTTTTCTGCTGCCGCTGCTGTATGATTCTTTTCTTGCACCGACAAATTCAAGATCAAAATCTTGATATTTAAAATGAGCGGTTCCGAAATTTTTAAATATCACAATGTTTTTTATTCCGAGCTTCTCAGCCAATGCGGAAGCATAATCAGGCCCGTTTCCTATAATCAAGAAATCTATTTCGCTGCTTTCCCTTTTTAAAATCAGATCCCTAATAAAACCGCCGACAATAAAACTTTCAATCCCTAATTGCTCTGCAGTTTCTCCGGCAGTTTTTAAAAATTTATATTTTGATAATTCCTGTTTCAGGTTCATTCGTTTTAAGATCAGATAAAGATAATTGGATATTGAAAAATAAAGAGGTAAAGCTTTAAATAAAACCGGTGCCGGGAAAGCCCTAAAGATTCGCAGATCATTGACCAGTTGACTTAATATTTAAATTGGAGAAGATTACAACCGCATTCCGATCATTCAATAATGTTCTCCTCATGCCTGCTTCCCATTAAAACAGCAACAGGTTTTAAAGGATCGATATTGCTGAAAAGTATCTTCATAAAAGCAGCAATGGGAACGGCCAGAAACATTCCCACTATTCCCCAGATCCATCCCCAGAAAATTAATGAGAAAAGGACAAAAACAGGGCTTAAATCCATGCGCCTTCCCAAATAATGCGGTTCAATGAAATTTCCGATTATATTATGTACAAGGAGAAGCATTACGGTTAATGAGACTGTTCTAAATCCGAATCCGTATTCCAGCAAGGCAACAAGGATAGGAGCAGCGGTAGCAATGAATGACCCGATATTAGGGATAAAATTCAGGATAAAGGTTAATAATCCCCAGATAAGTGCAAAATCAATTCCGTAAATAAAAAGAATTATTGTAACAAGCACACCCACAATAAAGCTTAAAATAGTTTTTATAATTATATATGATTGAAGCTGTGTATTTATTAATTTAATATTTTTTTCGACGGCATCTTTGCGGTCGCTGTAAGCGAATTTTAATCTCTCCTCAAATTTGGTTTTACCCAGCATCATAAAAAGCCAGAAAATAAGACCGATAAAAAAGTCGCCGAGGATGCCGGTTATTGAATTCAATGCATCCTGAATTACTCCTGCTTTAAATAATTCTTCCAGAATATTGCTGATATTTAATTTAGAATCGATATTAAGCATATCTGCAAATTGTTTAAATGTAATATTGAATGGGAGAAGAATCTGGTTTAAAGATGAAATCAGGTTTTTAGAATATACCTGTATATTCTCAATAAAAGTATCGTAGCTGGATATAATCAGAAGTGCGATCAGATAATATATGCCGGAGACGATTATTACTATTAAAATAACTGTAGCCCATTTAGGAACCCTATACTTCTGAAGATAAAGAAGAAGCGGATGAAAAAGGAAGGTGAGGAAAACCGCAATAGTAACGGGAATAAGAATATCTTTCAAAGCCATCAGAATATATACACAAAGGACAAGAGTAATAAATCCTAGAAAATATGCTGCAAGCTTAGTATTTTTTGCGGTAATTTTTTCGAAAGACATAAATCACCTTAATTGCTTTTAAATTGATTCAGCAGATTTTGTGCATTTGAAAAAAACCATTCGGCTTTTTTATAGTTAGACTGAAAAATAAATCTATCTTCCCAAGTCCTGTCATCTTTAAACCGTAAAGTCAGAGCAGCCATTCTCCTGGCTTTTTCAAAATCCAGATTTTCAATCATATATCCTGATAATTTATAAATCCCATAAGCGCTTGAATAATTATCTACTTTCAGAGTCTTTGTAAAGAGATTAAGAAACTCACTGTAATCAATCTTTAATATCCTTGCCAAATCTATCAGAACCGGGAATGAATTGTAAATATACTGTACTGAGTTAATCTCCTTCATGACGGAATATTTGCTTTCAATATTTTTCGAAAAAAAACCGGATAGTAATTTATCCTCTTTATCAATATTATTTTCAGGGAAAAGATGCGGCACCAGGTTCAGCCTCAAGCTGGTCAGGTAATAAAATCTCCTGCTGGGATTTTGTTTTTCAAGCTGTGAATAGATTGAATCGGCATCCTTATACATCCGCTGCTGTGCGAACTGATCTCCTAGTTTTAATTCAATCAAATAGTAATAGGAAGAATTTTTATATTCTTCTATACGGCTTTTCAGCAGACCGATCGATTCTGCTTTTTTATTTTCCTCCCATAAGCTGCTGGCCAAACCGTTTAATGCAGAATAATCATTGGTTATCTTTAAGAGATCGGAAAAGATAATTTCAGCTTCATGATAATTCCCCTGCTCAAATTTTGCCCACCCTTTGTCCGATTCGTTGGCAGCATAACGGGGACAGGTTTTATAAAAGATCGATTTTCTGCCGTAATAATATTTTGCCTGATTCCGGGCACCTTCAACATTTATTTTCCTCAGATATTCAAAGAACTGCCGGCTCAATAATTCCAGGGAAATCCCGTAGACTTCTCTAAAATCTAAATTTTTATAGAGCTGTTTATATTTTTGAATCCCGTAAGAATTTATTAGGAATTTGGTGAATGATCCTGCATAAACATAGGACAAGCTTGAAACATTCCCGAAAAAGCTGAAATATCCGAAAAGATTTTCAAGATTTATCCGGTAGCCGTTCTTGTAGGCAATTGCCGCAGCTAAATCTACATAGTTTTCATCAAAAAGCGGATCGGCAGCGGAAGCAATTCCTTCAATTAAAGAAGGATTGAAATTATCGGCTAATTTAAATAATCCTTCGCCGAATTCGGCAGAAAAGCAGTGGGCGATTTCATGCTTCAGAGTTTCCTCATAATTCCCGGAAACCGTATAAATCTGGTAAAGCCACGGTTTTGCGATGTCGGCATTTGCACTGCCGATAAATTCTTTTTTATCCTGACTGTTTCCGAAGATAAATGATTTGATTTTTTCTTTCGGTTCGCATTTCAGATAATCTTTAAGCTCTTCATAAAAATACTCATGATGGAGGGATAGGGATTTTATAAATTTTTCATCGGTCCCGGGAGAATACCTGATAATAAAATGAGGAGTCTCTATTTCTTTATTTAATTTTTCCTGCAGTCTGGTGAGAGTAGTAGAATATCCAAATGAAGGAGAAAAATAAATAAATGCCGCTCCAAAAGGAACTAAGAAAAAAAGTGCTGATTTTTTTGTTAAGCTGCCGATCTTAAAATAGGAACGGTATACAAGAATAAAAATTATTCCGAAATAAATTAAATTAAGCAGCCTGTAAACAACCAGCCTTGTATTTATTGAAAGTGCTTCGTCGTAGATTGTACCGGGGAAATAAGCAATTACCGGATTATAAAAATAAACCTGCGGATTCAGGTAGATTTCCAGCAAAGGTGAAAGCAAAAGCAGAAAATAAATTAAAAGGAACAGAATTAATTTGAATTTTTTCACTAAATGAGCAGATAGCATTCCCAGGGATAAACCTACTATTACAGCAGGTACTGTAATGATTAAATAAAATAAAAGTCCTTCCATCAACGAGCAGCTTACGCTGAGCAAAGCATTTATTAATCCGATTAATAGAGGAATTAAGACAAAAGCTGCAATCCCGGGAAATAAGTTGTACCATATTCTTTCATGTTTTGAACTTAAAGAATCTTCAGATTTAAGAAATTTTATAATAAAAATTCCCGAAAGGAATACAATCAGAACGGAATTACAGAGTGAAAATTCGAAGCTGAAGTATTTTGTAAGAGGAAGAAAGATCAGGATTATATTAAAAATAAAAAGAATAATGATGTAGTAAAAAAGCTGGTTGTATCCCTCAAATATTTTATGGAACCGGCTTCTCTTTTCTTCATCCGGTTTGTAAATGGTCGCCATCGTTATTGCTGTTCTTGCAGTTATTTTAAAAGAAAGATAAATCGAAAAGCATTTAAAATTCCGGAGTTGAAACTCTTTGAATATCCGCGCCCAAAGCACTTAACTTTTCCTCAAGCTTCTCATAGCCTCTGTCAAGATGATAAACTCTGAGCACTTCCGTAACACCTTCGGCAGCCAGACCGGCCAGGACTAATGATGCACTTGCTCTTAGATCGGTGGACATTACTTTTGCTCCGGCAAGTTTTTTCACTCCTTTAATGATTGCACTGTTTTCAGAGATTTGAATATCTGCTCCTAGCCGGTTTAATTCAGGCACATGCTTGAACCTGTCGGTGTAGATTGTATCGGTAACTTTTGAAACTCCGTCTGCCAGCGACATATAAGCTGCCCATTGCGCCTGCATGTCCGTAGGAAAGCCGGGAAATATTGATGTTGTAACATCTACAGATTTAATGCTCTCATTTGCCGAATTCATCGTTATAACATTATCTACATATGAGAATCTGCATCCGCTGTCTTCCAGTTTGGACACTACAGAACTGATTAAACGGGTGTTTATATTTTTCAGGGTAATTTCCCCGCGGGTAATTGCGGAAGCAATGAGCATAGTGCCGGCCTCTATCCTGTCATAGATAGTTTCTATTTCAGCAGATCTAAGTTCATCGACTCCTTCAATAGTGAGTGTGGATGTATTTAATCCATCTATCTTCGCACCCATCCTGATCAGAAACTCCCCAAGATTTGTTATTTCCGGTTCTATTGCGGCATTGTTTATAATGGTAGTTCCTTTTGCCAGCACTGCAGCCATCAAAATATTTCCGGTTGCCCCGACAGAGGATATGTCAAAATAAATTTTTGATCCTATTAATCTTTTTGCTTTTGCAATGATGTAGCCTTCCGTGAGATCTATTTCCGCACCCAATTTTTTCAAACCATCTAGATGAAGATTAATAGGGCGGGGACCCCATGCGCAGCCGCCGGGCAGCGAAACTTTTGCATATCCGAAACGGGTAAGCAGAGGACCCAGCACATAAACGGAGGCTCTCATTTTTTTTACATGTTCATAAGGAGCCGTCTGATTATCTATATTCCCGGTATTCAATTTCAAAACATTATTGCTGAATTCGGTTTTAACCCCCAGGTAGTTTAATAATTTCACCATTGTATAAACATCGTTCAACTCGGGAGTATTATGAAGGACTGATGTGCCGCCTGCCAGCATTGCAGCAGGCATAAGAGCAAGCGAGGCATTCTTAGCCCCGCTGATATTTATTTCACCTTTAAGTGATCTTCCCCCGTTTATTACAAACTTATCCAAAACCAGCCTTTCAAATTTTTTTTATCATTCATTGAGTAATTAATTACGCAAAGCTTCGATTGCAATTAAATTCAATAGCAAACTTAAAAATTGGGTAATGTAAAATCAATTTATTGAGGAAGCTGAGAATAGATCAGAGGCAGTTATTTACTGCAGTCTATGACAATAAAGGAATAATTATCCGGTGCTCCTCTTTCTTCTATTAATAGTGAAAGTCTTTCGGAAATTTTTTTCAGATTGCTTTCTTCAAGAACTGCCTGAAGCTCCGAATCATTAATAACGCCGGATACTCCGTCTGTGCATATAAAGAATTTAAGATCATATCCCGAACTGTTCATCCCGGAAGATAAATTCATTTTGCTCAAATCTATCTCAACAGAGCTGCTGTCCCCGATTGCTCTTGTAATTATATGCTTATTAGGATAGGTTTCTGCTTCTTTCATCGTTAAATAGCCGTCATCGACAAGCTTTTGTATAAGAGAATGATCTTTAGTAAGCTGAGATAATATTTTATTAGTATAGCTGTAAATCCGGGAATCTCCTACATGCCCCCAATAAGCATTCGTACCGTCCAGAAACAGTACTTCAATAGTAGTTGCCATTCCGTTCAGCTCAGGATTAACGGAAGCAGCTTGAAGTATATTGTTATTCGCATCTGTAACAGCAAGCTTAATTCTTTCAAGGTTATTTGATGTTGTTAAGGCGGTAAAAAATTTATGAATAGATTCCACACACATTTTGGATGCAACTTCGCCGGCCCGGTTTCCTCCAAGGCCGTCGGCGATTATTGCCAGCAATCCTTCCTCTGTTTCAAAGACACCTAACGAATCTTCATTCGTATATCTTTTAAACCCGATTTTGGATAAAGTATTATAGCTATACTTCAATTGGTCAGTTATATTATTATTAACTACTCTTAAATAAATATAATTTGTACGATCTAAAATGCAAAGATTAAAATCAATAGTCTATATTTTTAAAAACATAGGGCATATAGCTATTCCTGTTCCTTTATAGTTAAAAAGAATTACTTTATATTTGCGCACTTAACCGGCTTTTGAGATAAAAATAATTTTTACTCTTATTGAGTATTTTCTATCAATATTAATCCAAAAAGAACAAATTTCTGCGAGAATGGCGGAATTTGGCAGACGCGCTAGACTTAGGATCTAGTACCGTAAGGTGTCGGGGTTCGAGTCCCCGTTCTCGCACATTTAATGATATAACCAAATAATCAGAGGCAAATATTGGAAATAAATATTAAGGAACTTACAGAATCGGAAAAAGAAATTGAAGTAACGCTTCAGTACGATGAGATTAAAAAAGATCTGGAATCGGAAATAAGCAAACAAACAAAGAAGATTCAGCTGCCGGGATTCAGGAAAGGAAAAGCGCCTGCAGCTCTGTTAAAAAAAATTTACGGCGATGCGCTGGAATATGAAGCTTCCGAAAAGGTTGCAAGCTCCCAATTCTGGAATGTTGCAAAAGAAAAAGAGATAAATCCGGTAGGCACTCCCCAGATTACCGATATCAAATTTAATCCCGGTGAAAAACTTTATTTTAAAGTCCGCTATGAGATTATTCCGGATCTTGCGGTGAAAAATTATATTGATCAGGAGATCGAAGTACCCGGATTTGAAGTTAGAGATGAAGATGTTGAGCATGAAATCGAACACATCCTGCAGGCAAATAGAACAACTCAGGATGCCGAGATTGTAGGCGATGATAATAACTATATTATAAAAGCGGAATTTCAGAGAGTAAATGAAACCGGAGAACCTTTCGAGGGAACTAAACCTGAAGTTCTGGACGTAGATCTTTCCAATCATTCTGTTCAGAAGGAGATTGTGCAGAACGCAAAAGGGAAAAAATCGGGCGATAAATTTTCTTTCTCCTTTACTGATGAGAGAACAATAAAAAACAAAGAGGGTAATGAGGAAAAAATAAACGAAACTATTAAATATAATGTTCAGGTTAAAGAGATAAAGAAAATAATTCTGCCTGAATTAAATGAGGAACTCATAAAAAAAGTTACTAAAGATAAAGTATCCGATGCAGCAGCCTTCAAAGAAGCGGTTAGAAAAGATATACAAAATTATTACAGTCAAAGAGTAGAGGAAATTACACGCCAGAAGCTTATAGATTCAATAGTAAAAAATAATGATTTCGTTCCCCCTCACTCCCTTGTACATAATGTTTTAGACGACATGATAAAAAATGAAGAAGAGAATGCCAAAAAATACGGGGTAAAGAATTTTGACAGGAACGAGGCGCGTAAAAGGCTTCATGAAGCAGCCGAATATCAGGTAAAATGGTTTATAATAAAAAACAGCATCCAGAAAAAAGAAAACATTGCCGCCTCCGATGAAGATCTTATGAAAATGGCTGAAAAGGATACTAAAGAAACGGGCATACCGGTTGAAAAGCTGATGAATTATTATAAATCCTCCAATTACGGGGAAAGGTTTACCGACAAAAAATTGTTCGAATTCTTAAAAGAAAAAAACTTAATAAAAAAAACAGCCCCAACAGAAACTACAAAAACAGAAAGTAAGGTTGATGATGAACAAAAAATATGAAATATACAATCAGCTGGTGCCGTATGTAATTGAGCAGACCGGCAGAGGTGAAAGAGGAATGGACATCTACTCCCGGCTGCTGAGGGAGCGGATTATTTTTATAGGGACTGCAATAGACGATCACATTGCCAGCTTAACTATTGCACAGCTTATTTTTTTGGAAGCCGAAGATTCCGATAAGGATATTAATTTGTATATTAATTCTCCCGGCGGCAGCGTTACTGCCGGACTAGCAATTTATGACACAATGAAATACATAAAACCTGATGTAGCAACAATTTGCGTCGGAATGGCTGCAAGCATGGCTGCCATCCTTCTCGCCGGAGGAGCCGGCGGAAAAAGGACTTCTCTCCCCCATGCAAAAATTCTGATCCATCAGCCATGGGTGGGAGGACTTCAGGGACAAACTTCGGACATCGAAATACATGCAAGAGAAATGCTTAAAACCAGAGATACTTTGTACAAAATTCTTTCGGACCATACAGGGAAACCTATAGAACAAATTACAAAGGACTGCGACAGGGATTACTTCCTCACTGCCGATGAGGCAAAAGATTACAGACTGATTGATATCGTTCTTGAGAAACGAATCCCGGCAAAATAATTTTTAAAATTTTTAATCCGATAAAATGATCTGTTTTTTTACCGGCTTTAATAAGCGGGAATAAAATTTTATCTAGAATGAATCGGACTTTTGTAATTCTCTTATTCTATGCTATAAATACTTTTTTATTCCCGCAGAAATTAACCGAGGAACTTCAGAAATATCTTATCCAGTACAGGATAAACAAGAATATCCCCTCAATCTCTGCCGGCATCAGTGTAAAAGGGAAAATTTTTTGGCTGGGTGCAAGCGGATATTCCGACGTAGAAAATTCCGTAAACGTAAATACCGGTTCAATATACAGAGCTGCATCAATTTCAAAATCTATTACTGCAGTAGCCGTAATGCAGCTTATTGAACAAGGGAAATTAGCTCTTGATGAAAATGTTAATAAATATATCCCTTACTTCCCTCCCAAGAAATGGAAATTTACAATCCGTCAGCTGCTTAATCATACTTCCGGCATAAGAGATTACCGGAGCGGTGAATTCAACAGCAAGGATTTTTACCCGTCGGTTAGGGAAGCAATTAATCTGCTTAAGAAAGATTCCCTCCAGTTTAAACCCGGCACAAAGTATTCATATACCACTTTAGGCTACAATCTTCTGGCTGCCGTAGTCGAACAGATATCCGGAATGACTTTCAGAAGTTATTTGAAAAAATTTATTTTCGAACCACTTGGTATGAGTTCAACAGATATTGAATATCAAAGAGAAATTTTGCATAACCGAGCCAGAGGATATACAAAAAATGTTTATAGAATGCTTGAAAATGCTCCTCTTGCAGATTTAAGCGTAAAACCCGCCGGAGGAGGTATGATCTCAACCGCTGAAGACCTTTTAAAATTTGCAGACGGGCTGCTCCTCGGGAAATTAATAAAAAATTCATCACTGGAATTAATGCTTAAACCAACCGTAATAAATAAAGATACTTTTTTCTACGGATTTGGTTTTCAAATAAGGAAAGATGATAAAGCCCGTTTTTATTTCGGTCATCCGGGAACCGGAACCGGCTTCAAATCCGAGCTTGTTATTTATCCTGAAGATTCTCTGGCTGCGGTATATCTCGTAAATGTAAGAGACAGGAATACAGATAATCCGGCTCTCATTTTATCTTCAATCTTTTTAGATAAAAACTATCATGTACCGAAAAAATCTCTTGCAGATGCACTGGTGAATATAGTAATCCGGAAGGATATTGATTCGGCAATGATTGCTTCCAAAATACTGATTGCCGATTCCGGATCAGTGTACGATACCTCAAAATCCGAACTCTTGCTCTTCGGATATGATTTAATCGAAATGAATAAAATTCCCGAAGCAATAATTTTTTTCAAGTCGCTTACTGCACAATATCCGAATCTTTCAAAAGCTTTTGTAGGACTTGCAGATGCATACTACAAAGACAACAACAAAGGATTAGCACAAAGAAATTACAGGACAGCTGTAAGGCTCAACCCCTTAGATATATATGCGGCTAATATGATAAGGAAGCTTCAGGGGTACACACGTACGAGATAAAGATGGAAAATGGAAGATGGAAAATGGTAAATGGGAAAGGGAAAATAGAACGAATTCTTAAACCTATGCTTTCTGCACTATGCGATGAAGGAATAACAACTGAATGACAATCAATGACTATGAATGACTATAAATGACTATGAATGACCATGACTATGACTGACTACAGATGACTATCGAATGACAATAAATGACCACTAATGACTATGAAGATCTAACCCGCCTTTTGACCCTTTGCTCTCCGCCCTATGCACTTTGCCTTTTTACCCTTGCTCTCTGCCCCCCTTTATTTTGCCTCACACATCTTGGAATTACTAATTTTTATATTCTCATGAACTATTGACTAAAGTTGAAACAAAATTTAACTCTGAAAGTAAAATTCCCGGGTTGTGAAATTCATTAAAAATTTATCCCTTGTTTTGAAAAAGTTATACTATAAATTGGAAAAGGATTAACACAGATTTTAAAAGGTAAATATATGATAGGAATCAGGTTCAGTGAATATATTCCCCAGGATGGAAATGCTTTCGAAAATTTACTAAAGTTGTTTCTTCAGCTGCTCACAATGACATCCGGAGATGTTGCTGAAGCGTTGAACTGGCTTACCCAGCTTGATAAAAAATACGGACTAACAAATGATGAATACGGAATGGGAAATTTTATCCAGGATTTAAAGGATAAAAATTATATCGAAGAAGAAGAACCCGGAAGTGTATATAATATTACAGCAAAAACGGAGCAGTCTATACGGCGGCAGTCGTTGGAAGAGATATTCGGAAAATTAAAGAAATCAGGGAGAGGAAATCACCGCACTCCTTATACCGGTCAGGGCGATGAAGCTACTTCCGATCGTCGTGAATACTATTTCGGCGATACGATGGAGCAGATCGATATGACTCATTCAATTAAGAATGCTCAGATCAATCACGGGATTGATGAATTCAAGCTTACTGAAGACGATCTGGAAGTGGAGGAGAGAGATTTTAAATCTATTACTTCCACGGTTTTAATGATCGACATCTCCCACTCCATGATTCTCTACGGGGAGGAC
The DNA here is from genome assembly GCA_964430095.1 of uncultured Ignavibacteriaceae bacterium. Classification (GTDB taxonomy): domain Bacteria; phylum Bacteroidota; class Ignavibacteria; order Ignavibacteriales; family Ignavibacteriaceae; genus DATKLQ01. Next base: position 287 of record CAYSGP010000498.1, on the reverse strand, counting down.
CGGATTACGCCGGCTAAAAAAGTGGCAATGGCTTTATCGGAATTAATTACTACAAAATATCCCAAAGATACTCTCGACATTATTGTTTTCGGCAATGATGCCTGGCCGATTGAAATTAAAGATCTTCCTTACCTGCAGGTAGGTCCTTATCATACAAATACCGTTGCCGGGCTCCAGCTTGCAATGGATATACTGCGGAGAAGAAAAACTCATAACAAGCAGATCTTTATGGTTACCGACGGGAAACCAACCTGTCTGAAAGATGGTGCAAAATATTATAAAAACAG
>CAYSGP010000497.1:0-5495 GCA_964430095.1 uncultured Ignavibacteriaceae bacterium | reverse complement strand
GGCGCATACCGGATTTTTATAAATCTTATTTCTGCAGGAAAATACAATAATCCTGAAATTAATAAAGAAGTCGGCAGTATAAACAAATCTCATGTAACTCCATAAAAATTTTTCATTCAAATTGCTCTAAATTAAAATAATACCGGGGAAGCACATTCAATTTTTCATAAAAGATATTTACATATAATGAAAAGCTTTTTAAGGGAACATTCTATAGTTTTACAAACAAAAAAAATCCTTCATGAAAAAAATCTTGCAGAATCTTTTCAATGATGAGGAGCCGTCGCCTCCGCCGTTTAAAAGCTGGAGAAGCTGGTATGCGGTGGTTCTTGGAAATCTTATACTTTTAATAATCCTCTTTTATATTTTGAGCAGAACTTTAGAATGAACACAACCGACTGGATTGTTCTATCTGCTTCATTAATATTTATTGTTCTTTACGGAGTTTGGAAAGGACGCGGCAGCCGGAATATAAAAGGCTATCTCCTTTCAAACTATGATATGAAGTGGTATACTATTACTCTTTCCGTAATGGCTACACAGGCGAGCGCTATTACATTTCTCTCAACACCGGGCCAGGCATATGTAGACGGGATGAGGTTCGTACAATTCTATTTAGGTCTTCCGCTTGCAATGATTATAATTTGTGCAGTAGCCATTCCTCTCTATTATAAATTAAAAGTATATACTGCATATGAGTTCCTCGAAAGCAAATTTGATTTAAAGACGCGCGCATTAGCAGCATTTTTATTCCTTATTCAAAGAGGATTAGCGGCGGGATTAACTATCTACGCTCCTTCAATAATATTATCGGTTCTGCTCGGCTGGAATTTATTTTTGACCAATTTAATTATCGGAGGACTTGTAATTATTTACACTGCTGCGGGAGGATCAAGAGCCGTTAACTGGACCCAATTCCAGCAGATGATCATTATTATTTTTGGAATGGCTGCTGCATTTTTCACATTGATTTTCCTGCTTCCGGACAACCTCTCTTTTACGGATTCAATTAGGTTAGCAGGGAAAATGGGAAAAATGAATACCATAGATTTTTCATTCGACTTGAACAACCGCTACAGCTTTTGGTCCGGAATAATCGGGGGATTATTTCTGCAGCTTTCGTATTTTGGAACAGACCAATCACAGGTTCAGAGATATTTAACAGGAAAATCGATAGCCCAAAGCCGGCTTGGACTTTTAGTGAATGGAATAGTCAAAATTCCAATGCAGTTTTTTATTTTGTTCATGGGGGTAATGCTTTTTGTATTCTATCAATTTACGCCCCCGCCCCTATTTTTCAATCCGGTTGAAACAGCAAAAATTAAAAACAGCTCACATGCGGAGGAATACGGCAGACTCGAAAAAGAATTTAAAGAATCATTCAATAAAAACAGAAGCAGCCTTAACGGCTTATCAAATGCTATTAAGTCAAAAAATGAAACGGAAATTAATTCCGCTGAACGGGAATTAAAATTATCCCGGAGTAAAGTTGAAGACATCCGGAACCGCGCAGCCGGCCTGATAGAAAATAAGGTTCCCGGTTCTAATAGAAATGACTCTAATTATATTTTTCTGACATTTGTGATAAATTATCTCCCGGCCGGATTAATAGGACTTGTGCTAGCAGCAATTTTTGCGGCATCAATGTCATCCACTTCATCGGAAATAAATTCCCTGGCTTCAACTACAATTGTGGATATTTATAAAAGATTAATCAAAAAAGAAGCGAGCGACAGGCATTACCTGATTGTTACAAAAGCTGCTACTGTTTTCTGGGGATTATTTGCAATTGCATTCGCAGAGTTCGCCGGGGGGCTTGGGACTTTAATAGAGGCAGTAAACATTCTCGGCTCATTATTTTACGGAACAATTTTGGGAATTTTTTTAACGGCATTTTTTATAAAACGGATTAAGGGAACCAGTGTTTTTACAGCTGCTTTAATTGCCGAAGCCGCCGTAATCTGCTGCTTTTTCTTCACTGGAATCTCATTTTTGTGGTATAATGCAGTCGGCTGCGTACTAGTGATAATTGTTTCCCTGATTCTTAATCCTTTTTTAACGAAAAAAATAAACTAAGATCTAACATGCTGAGTATCATAATAAACCGGCAATCGATTATTTAAGCAGCAATTTTAATAACTTTTATGATATTTTCCGGAATAATTTTTAACCTCAAATTTACTTAAAGGGAATGCTATGCTGATGCCGATTGGCGATGACAACCGGGACAGGAGATTAAAACCGGTTATTAATTATTTATTTATACTAATAAATGTCCTGGTATTTGTTTTTTTACAGGATCTCGGAAATAACCAGGCTTTTACCTATACCTATTCTGCTGTTCCCGCAGAAATTTTATCGGGTGAAGATGTTGTAAGCGACGACAGGGTTGTCTCGGATCCTGTTTCAGGCGATACTTTCAGAATTCCGGGGCTCCAGCCGACACCGGTTTCGGTATACCTCACGATTTTTACATCAATGTTTATGCACGGAGGCATTGCTCACATTTTCGGGAATATGCTTTTTCTTTTCATCTTCGGGGATAATCTTGAAAACAGGATCGGTCATTTACGTTATTTTATTTTTTATATCCTTTCGGGAATTTTAGCATCCCTTGCACATATATATGCGACAAAAATTACCGGTGGAAATTTATTTGTACCTACACTTGGTGCATCCGGCGCAATTTCCGGAGTCCTCGGCGGCTATATGATGCTCTTTCCAACTCGGCGGGTGGTAGTTCTGCTTTTCTATTTTTTAACTGAAGTACCTGCAATAGTGGCAATAGGTATGTGGTTTGTTTTCCAATTAATTAGCGGGATCGGTATTCTCGGAGCCGGGGCTCAGGAAGGTGGAATCGCCTATGGTGCTCACATCGGCGGATTCATTGCAGGCTTTCTTTTAATAAGGTTTTTTATAATAGGAGTAAAAAAAATCAGGTGAGAAATAGATTGTGACAATCTTGTTTGTAGATTGTATAAAGATTTATAATTTACTTCAATGTATATTAATAATTTTCTTATTAATTACGGAGGATAAAATGGATAAAAATTCCGATAAATCGAATGGTTTTGTAAAAGGACTACTGATCGGCGGATTAGTAGGCGCCGCCGCCGCAATGCTCTTTGCTCCTATGAGCGGCAAAAGATTAAGGAAAAAAATTGGGCGGAAAACAGACGATATCCTGGACGATGTTAACCAATATGCTCAAACAGGAAAAGAAAAAGCAGAAGAACTCTTCCGCGAAGGAAGAGATAAGGTTGAATCACTGATCGAAGATGCAAAAAAAATAGTTAAAAGCTGAAAATATATTTTTCCTGTATTGCATAAAAAGCCTGGGTATTAGTAAAAAGTTCGGGCTTTTTTAATTGTCCGCCCCCATATAGCTATTAAATATTTTAATAATTATTTAAATCTTCTTTCAGTGAAAAAAAAGGTTAACCTGTTTGGATAAAGAGAGAAAAATCCAAATAATTAAAGCTGCTGTTAAGAGATTTACAAAGCACGGGCTCCACAAAACCACGCTTGATGAAGTTGCACGCGACCTCCGGATAGGCAAAGCTACTATCTATAATTACTTTGAATCAAAAGAAGATTTATATTATAAAACTCTACAGTACGAAACTTCCCTTTATCTTGAAGAAATAAAATTAATCTTAAATAATGAAGCAAATACACCCCGGCAGATCATTATTGAATATCTGGAATTAAAAGAGAATATAGGCACTAGGTACAGGCTCATCTTTGAACTTCTTCTCCACATTTTAACCGGTACTCATGTTGAGCCGGAAATACAATGCTTAAATCAGCTGTTAACCGAAGAAGCTTCTGCACTGAAAGATCTTCTGAGAATGTCAGGTAAAGAGGAATACGGCAGCCTTCCCGGTTTTTTTGCACTACAAAGCTGGGGACTCTTATTCAGCAGCATACTTAAAAACACGGCAAATCCGGTGGAGGAAAATCTTATTCCGGGTGAAAAAGGGCCGGCGGTTGATAAAGAAAATTTAATTAAGGAACTTGAAAATTTTTTCGCGGATAAAGCCGGAGATAATAAATAAATAATGGAAAGATCTTTTCATTAAATTTACTTTCCCGGGGAGGGACTTTCTATTTCATCTTCATCATCCGATTCTTCACTAAACAGAAATTTTTCGTATTTATGTTTTATCATTTGAGCTTCAACAATAAAAAATACATCTTCGGCAATATTCGTTGCATGATCTCCTAACCTTTCCAGCTGGCGGCAAATAACCAATAAAGCTACTGCAGGTTCAATATTCTTCGTATTCTCTTTCATAATATTTATAAGTATCTGATGATTTTCCCTGTTGTAGCCGTCCAGAATTTTATCTGTCTCAATTACTTTTTGTGCAAGCTTCGGATCGCCGTTTATAAACGAATCAATTGCATTTCTAATCATTTCCTTAACAATTGCTGTCATTTCAGAAAATTTACTGCGCGTAATGAAATCCGGTTTTTCTTTCATCAATAAAAAAGCCTCTGAAATATTAACGGCGATATCACCTATTCTTTCCAGGTTTGTATCAATTGTAATCGCGGAAATTATTAAACGAAGGTCCATGGCTACGGGCTGAGAAAGTGCAATTATTCTCTGGCAGATTTTCTCGATCTTTAAATCATATTTATCAACTTTATCTTCCCTGCTTATTACAAGTGTGGCAAAATCCAGATTATTTTCTTCAATGGCTTTGAGCGCATAATCTACCTGCTCATCAACCAGACTTGACATCTTTAATATTCTCTTTCGAAGCTTTTCAAGCTGCAGTTCAAATTGCCTTTCCATTTTCTGCCTTAATTAAATTTAAGTTAAATGTTAAGATAGAGAAATAATTTAAAATATTTAATGCTTATATTCTTTTATCTCCTTATTCTTAAAAGGAATAAAAGAAAGTAATTCTAGCGGTGACGGAAGGATCAATCTCCCCGGAATCCAATTTCTCATAGGTTTCCAAAAGAATGTTCGGAATAATAGAAACTTTTTTATCCGGAGAATACTCCAAACCGGCTATAAAATAATTTCTTAAATCGCCTTTATAATCTGATTTAATATTCGGATCAGAATAATCCCATCTCAAAAGCCCTGTGAATTGTTCCGAAAAAGGAAATGAACCGAATAATGAAATCCCGAGAGCATCAATATCATCGACTTTCAAGGAATTAGAGACCTCTTCGGATAATTCGTTCTGTCTTTTAATATACACCGCTTCCGCTCCGAAGCTGAGTTTATTTTCATTTCTATATCCGGCAAAGAAAGCTGCAGTTATGGAGTTGTTCGCGAATGAGTAACTAGATGAAGCAGCGGAATAATTAACATTAGGCCTTTGATTTAAATCTCCATAAAGAGAAAGATGATAATTTTTTGCCGGTTTAACATAAAATAGAGCATAGTATCTTTTATATTTATCAACTTCGGGTTTGTTGCCGCTTCCGTTTCCATACATTAACCAATAATTAAAAATGCCGCTCTTATCTAT
>CAYSGP010000496.1:0-2580 GCA_964430095.1 uncultured Ignavibacteriaceae bacterium | reverse complement strand
CCTCGAATAAAGAAAGGACATTATTATTCCCGAGAATGTTTAATTTCTGGAGTTCGGAATCATTCAAAAGAGTTAATTCCGGAATTGTATCAAACATGAATAACCCGCTGCCGGTACCTGCCCATAAAACACCTTCCTTATCCTGAATAAGTATATTAATCCTGCTGCGGTTCCTGTTTAAACTATTGATTAAATAACTTCCGAATAATTTTTTTTCTGTATTCGATTTTGAAAGACCATTTATAGTTCCAGCAATTAAAGATCCTTTTTTATCCTGGCAGATTGAAAAAACCGGGGTTAAAGAAGCATCATTTTCTATCAATCTAGAAAAATGAATGAATTTATTCTCCGCTTTATCAAACTTATCCAGTCCTGCATTATGACCTATCCAAAGCTCTCCTGATCTATCCTCGAAAATTGAAAGGACAACGTTATTTGAAATGCTTGAAGGATCACGGGGATTATTTCTATAATGAACGAATACATTATTTTTACGGTCAAATTTTTCCAGGCCTGCTCCTTCGGTACCGATCCAGAGGATGCCTTCCTTATCTTCATAAATACTTCTGATATTATTGAGGCTTAATGAATTCAAATTCCCGGGGATATTTTTGTAAGAGGTGAAAACTTCTTTTTCCCTATCGAATCTGCAGAGTCCCCCGCTGTTTGTACCGATCCACAACACTCCTTTTTTATCTTCATAAATAGTCCAGATGAAATTGTCCGGGATTGAATTTCTATCTCTCGGATTATTTTTATAGACTGTAAAATTATACCCGTCATATTTATTTAATCCGTCTTCGGTAGCAAACCACATAAAACCTTTGCTGTCCTGAAGAATAGAGTGAACCGTATTTTGAGAAAGACCGTCTTCACTTAAAATATGTGCGGAAATATTCCTTGAAAGCTCACGATTTATGAAATTATCGTTTATCCCTTGAGGATACCCTGAAGAAAAAATAATATGAATTAAAGAATAAATAAATATTGGAAAGGATTTTGGATGGAACCGTTTTACAATAGCGAGAAACTTCTTCATAAAATTCGGAATTCTTGTGGAAACCGCCATGAAAATGTCATTTATTACTTAAAAAATAGGCAATTAATATTTCTATTTGCAAGTGGGAATGGGAGGAGAGAGTTCAAGTTCAAGAGAGAGTTCAAGTTCAAGAAGAGGATTACTTGAACTTGAACCTGAACTTAAACTTCTTACGCTGTCTCTAAAAGAGTGCTCTCTTTTTTCTTGGCAATCGCACCGATTAAATCTTTATAAGAATTCACAAAAAGAATGACTCCTTCTTCAGTTAATCTTTTTGTTACATCTTCAAAATCGATCTTCAATCCGGCAAGCTTTTTCATTTGATCGGCAGCTTCAGATAAACCTGATTCGATTCTGTCTGCCGGTTTGCCGTGATCTTTATAAGCATCAATTGTAGCCGGGGGAATAGTATTGATCGTATTTTTGCCTATAAGCTCTTCAACATATAATGTATCGGGATATGCCGGATTTTTGGTGCTTGTGCTTGCCCAAAGAAGTCTTTGAATCTTTGCTCCGTTTTTCTGCAGTTTCTTAAATCTTTCCGATGCAAAAAGCTCCTTCCCTTTCTGGTATACAAGCTTGGCATTTGCTACGGCAATTTTTCCTTTAAGATCTTTATTTTCTTTTTTATCGAGTTCCTTATCGACCATGGAATCTATCCTGCTTATGAAGAAGCTTGCAACCGACGCAATTGTATCTATCTTTTTCCCTGAGGCAAGTCTTGCTTCAAGACCTGACATATAAGCATCGACAACCTGCTCGTACACCTTCGGAGAAAAAATTAAAGTAACATTAATATTTACGCCTTCTGAAATCATTTTTTTTATAGCAGGTATTCCTTCTTGGGTTGCGGGAATCTTTATCATAACATTCGGTCTGCCGACTTTTTTATTTAGTCCCCTTGCTTCTTCAATCGTAGCTTCCGTATCATAAGCAAGTTCCGGCGAAACTTCGATACTTACATAACCGTCAATTCCATTGGTTTTTTTATAAACATCCAAAAGAATATCGGTAGCATCCTGAATATCTTTAACTGCAAGATCTTCAAAAAGTTCTTCGGGTGTCAGTTCAGGATTTTTTACTAGAAGAGATTTTACCTGCGCATCGTAATCTTTTCCGGAGGAAACTGCTTTTTGAAATATACTGGGATTTGAAGTGACTCCTCTAAGTCCGATTTCTTCAATTAGATTTTTCAATTCTCCGGTTTTAATCAAGCTTCTATTGATATTATCCAGCCAAACGCTTTGTCCGTATTTTTCCAAATTAAGAACGGGATTCATTCTGATTAACTCCTTATTTATATTTTTTTTCTATGTTTAATACTTTTTCCAATCTTCTTAAAAATCTCTCTTCTTTTCTGAACCCGGCTTTTATAAAAGCATAAACTACATCCTCGGCAAGCTTTTCCCCGATTACGCGTGCACCGATACATAATACATTCATATCGTCATGCTCAACACCCTGGCGCGCAGAATAAGTATCGTGGCATACCGCTGCACGGACTCCTTTAATTTTATTTGCCGCGATGCATGCCCCGATTC
>CAYSGP010000495.1:0-4221 GCA_964430095.1 uncultured Ignavibacteriaceae bacterium | reverse complement strand
TGATCTGCCTTGATTTGTTCCTTGCTCTAAGTTCGCTTTCAGATACTTTGTTTATTCCGTCACCGAGAGAAGCTTCGATATCCCGGATGTTTGAAACTAATCTCATCATGCTGAGGACTTCCACGGATGCAGCCTGATCCGTACCCCACATTGCGCGGTCTAGCGTAATATGCCTTTCCACAAATGAAGCCCCCAAAGCTGCCGCCGCCCAGGTGGGAGCCAATCCTGTTTCATGACCCGAATAACCGATTGGTGCAGAAGGATATTTTTCCTTTAAAGTCGTAATCATCTTCAGATTAAGCTCTGAATTTCTGCAAGGATATGAAGATGTGGAATGGGCAATTAATAATTTTTCCAAATCCAAAATATTTACTGCAGCGGCAATTTCATCCATTGTTGACATCCCTGTCGACAGAATAACGGGCTTCTCCAAATCCCTGTGCATTTCGAGAAGCTCATGATCGGTTAAGCAGGGAGAGGCTATTTTATAAACCGGCGGATCAAACTGCTGAATGAATTCGAGAGCATTTTCATCCCAGCATGAAGCAAACCACATTATTTTTTTGCGGCTGCAGTAATCAACTAATTCGGTAAATTCATCCTTACTGAACTCTACTTTACGGCGGTATTCAATATAACTCATTCTTCCCCAGGGAGTGTCTCTTTCAATATCCCATTGATCTTTCGGAACGCAAAGTTCAGGAGTTCTTTTCTGGAATTTAACTGCACTGCATCCGGCAAATAAGGCGCCGTCTATCATCTTCTTTGCAACGTCCAGGGAACCGTTATGATTTATTCCAAGTTCGGCAATTATAAATACCGGTTCGCCATCCCCTATAAAAATATCTCCGACTCTGATTTTTCTTATTGGCTGCATTTAATCCTCTTTTTATTAAATAAAAATTTTAAAATAAAAGAAGAATTTTAGTGTGTCAGTTCACAGCAAAACCGTTAAAAATGTGATTAACTACCGGTATTTAAAGCTATGATCAGTTCGGCAAATTCCCTAAAAGCACCGTTTCCGCCTTTATGAATGCACACATAATCTACGATATCCTTTACGTCAATCATTGCATCGGCCGGGGCTGCGGTAAATCCTACCAATTTCATTATTTCAATGTCGTTAACATCATCTCCTATGTAGGCTATATTTTCCGGTTTCAGATTATTCCTCTGCATAATTTCATCCAGGAGAGAATGCTTTTTGTCTATACCAAGATTTAGTTCCCTGATCTTGAGTTTTTCTGCACGTTTTTTAATCGAGCCGGATAATTCACCGGTTATAATTCCGGTTTCAATTCCGGAAATATTTCTTAAGCGTTCAACTCCCATCCCGTCACGGATAGAAAATTTTTTAAATTCTTCTCCTCTTTCGGAATAGTAAACTCCTGTGTCTGTCAGAACTCCGTCATTATCGGTCAGTACAAATTTTATATTTTTGGCCTTTGCCAAAAGATGGAGATTGCTTTCCCGAAGTTTTTTTGAAATCACCATGCCGTCCACCCTCCGTCTACAACTAGGTTAGCGCCAGTCATGTAGCTGGATGCATCGCAGGCAAGGAAAATTATTGCACCTTTGTAGTCATTCGGTTGAGCCATCCTTCCCAGCGGAGTCTTTTCCGAATAATTTTTTATAAAAAATTCTTCCTGGTTATTTTCGACTCCGCCGGGGGAAAGAGAATTTACTCTTACTCCTTTGTTTCCCCAATAAGCGGCTAAAAATTTTGTAAAAGAGATAATTGCTCCTTTTGTAACAGGGTAAGCGGCAGATTTGAAAAATGTCTGAGTGCCGTCTTCTTTTTTATAAATGGATTGATCCGGAGCAGTAATCCCATAAGTTGAAGCAATATTAATTATACTGCCTTTTCTATTTTTTGCCATTTCTGTTCCGATTATTTGTGAACAAAGAAATGTCCCGGTTAAATTTACATCAAGAGATTTCTGCCAAAGAGAGAGGGGATAGTTTTCAAACATTGAAAGTTCTTCTGCAGCGGCAGGATTTTCTCCGAAGGAGTCCTTTTGGACAAACATATCATTTATTGCAGCATTATTTACGAGGATATCAATTTGATTAAAATTCTGCAGAACAATGTTGCAAAGATTTTTTACGGAATCATTATTCGTAATATCGGCACCAATTCCTAAGCTTCCGGGTGACAGTGTTTTCGAGAATTCTCTGCATTTTTCATCATCAAGATCTGTAACAACGATTTTTGCCCCGGCTTCCGACAAAGCTCTGCAATGATTTTTGCCGAGAAGACCGAGCGCGCCGGTTACTACTGCAACTTTATTTTCGAGGGAAAAAAGTTCGTTTATATTCATTGTAATAATTGTATTTTTTCTAACGAGTAGTCCCCCTTTTTTAAGGGGAATACCAGAATAAAATTTTATTTTTCCAAAAGTTCTTTTTTCGGTTTTGTATTGAAATTGCTCGTTTTCCGGAATACCGGCTCTACGGGTTCGCCGTGTAAATAAGATCTTATATTTTTTTCTTCTACAGCTTTCTTTAGTATAGGGAGGATCTCCACATAAATTTTTAATGTATAAATAATATCTTCGTCGCTATGAGAAAAGCTCATATTATGAAAACCGCTCCAGAGAATTCCGTTTTTAATCATCTCCTGCTGTACCAGCGATTTCATTTCAAGCGGATTTCCGGCTGCGGAATCAAACGTTACAAGCGAACGGCATTCATAACCGATACATTTTGTGTAATTCATTCCTAATTTTTCTGCAAGCTCGTTGTAGCCGTTCTTTAATTTTGCTCCTTGTTTTGCTAAATATTCAGGAACATTCTTCTCTTTTATTTCATTTATTACGGCTTTTACGGCTGCAAGCGATAAAGCTTCACCGCCGAAAGTTGTATAGAAAAAAACATCCGAATCGAGAAGCTTCATTATATCTTTTCTTCCGGTTAAAATAGAAACAGGCATACCGTTGGCGACAGCTTTCGAATAGCAGGCTAAATCTGCTTTTATATTGAAAAACTGCTGTGCTCCTCCGATGGCAATCCGGAATCCTGTCCACATCTCATCAAAAATCAAAAGCGTACCATGAGATTCGCAAATTTCTTTCAGTTCATGAAGGAAATTCTTTTGCGGAGCTTCAAATACAAACGGTTCTAGAATTACACAGGCAGTATCTTTATCAATCGAATCAATAACCGATTTAATATCATTATAATTAAAGGTATATGTTAAATCTTTTACTGCTTCCGGTATCCCTTTATTTCTGTCGGTTACCGAGATATACCAGTCATGCCACCCATGGTAGCCGCAGCAAAGAATTTTTTCCCGGCCTGTAAAAGCCCTTGCAAGCCGTACGGCTGCAGACGTTACATCCGCACCCGTTTTACTGTAGCGGACCATCTCGGCATTCGGTACAACTTCCCGGATAAGCTCTGCTACTTCAACTTCCAGAGGATGCATTAAAGAAAATGTTATCCCGTCTTTTAATTGGGCACTTACAGCCTGATCAACTTTATCATAACAGTAACCTAATGAAATAGGTCCGACACCCATTGTGTAATCAATATATTCATTACCATCCACATCCCAGACGTGCGATCCTTTTCCTTTTTGAAGATAAACAGGAGCAACTCCCTTAATATGCTGGGAAGGACCTTTTGCAAGTGTTTGTGTCAAAGAAGGAATTAATTCCGAAGCTCTCCTGTACAGTTCTTTAGATTTGGTAATATCAGGGTAAGAGCTATTGAATTTCACTCCATTTGCCATTCTATTCTCCTTTGAATAAAAAGTTAAATTGAGTATTGGGGTTCCGGACGCTGAATTTTTTTTAATTCCAGATTTATTTTCTCAGCGATTGATCTGCCGTCAAATTTTTCGTAATGAAGAACATCATTCAAAAGCGCCGGTTTAAACCATGTATTCTCCAAAGCCACCGGAAGCACCCTGCAGCTGATTCGGTTCTTGACAATAATTTCGCTTAAAATTGAATAAAGCCCGCCGGTTAAAAAATGATCCTCCAGAGTTACAACTAAATTTGAATTCTTACAGATATTGATTAAGGTATTTTCATCAGCCGGTTTTAATGATCTCATATTAACTACACCGGCAGATCTGCCGGAATCACTTAAAATTCTTGATGCCTCAATTGCTTCTTTCAGAAGCATTCCGTGAACCAAAATTAATACATCGGTTCCATCAGAAATAATTTCTGATTTCCCGATCTCAAAATTTTCATTATGCTTAAGGATTGATTT
>CAYSGP010000494.1:0-3297 GCA_964430095.1 uncultured Ignavibacteriaceae bacterium | reverse complement strand
TTCATAAAAATTTCTCCTGTATTTAATTATTATAATTTTTAGCCTGAATTATTTAATCATTTCAATTGGTGCTTTTTAATTTTTTAAGCACAATTGAAAAATGGATATGAAAAATCCCTACTGTTATTAGAGCAATTCCTGTCAATACTGCAACCGTCAATCCTGCAAAGAGAGGATTCCATAAAAGAATAAATGAAAAAATAAGACCGAGGATCCCTGTAAAAAGCAGCCAGCCCCAGTTTGATACTTTGTATTTTTTCATTTCAATTGACCAGGCAATATCCATTGTGGAACGAAATAAGACTACGAATCCTACAAAGAGCGGCAAAGCAATAATTGAAATCTCAGGCTTTATAATAAGTATCAAACCTATTATGAAATCAAGAATTCCGGCTGCCAATGACCATCCCCATCCATCTAACTTCTTTCTAAAACTAATTGAAGAAATTATTTCAAGAATACCGGTAATGAAAAAAGCTATACTAAATAAGACGGCTAATGAGAGGTAAGTTGCCGTAGGGGTTATAATAGCCCAGATACCGACAACAATGAAAATAATTCCAAGTACTAGTAGAAGATACCAATGCTTAATAGCATCTTTTACTGATTTGAAAGTGTCGTTGTACATTTTTTACTCCTTTTTTTTGTTGATTGATAAGATTTATTTAGTAATTTTTAATTTTTTTATTGCCAATGATAAACTAATGTAGAAGATACCGATACTTATTAAAGCCAATCCTGTTAATAAAGAGATAGTCATTTCTACAAAAGCCGGCTTCCCTAAAATTAAAATGGAAAGTGCACCACTGATAATGCTGATAATAAGCAGCCAGCTCCAGCCAGGTACGTCGTAATCATTCATTCCGATTAACCAGTTAATACCCATTATGGAACGATATAAAATTACAAATCCTACCATTAGCTGGAGAACAACAATTGAAATCTCCGATTGCATAGGAATTATTAAGCCAATTATGACATCAAAAATTCCAATAGCCAATGACTGTTCCCACCCATCAAACTTATTTCGAAAATCGATTGATGAAATTATTTCAAGAATACCGGTAATCAGAAAAGCTATACTAAATAAAATGGATAATGAGACAAACGCTGCATCAGGCGTTGCAATAACCCAGATACCAATTACAGAAAAAATAATTCCGACTATTAACACCATATACCAATTTTTAATAAAATCTTTTGCCGATTTGAAAGTGTCGTTATCCATTTTCTTCTCCTGATTTTTATTGAATAGAATTTTTTTGGTGTAAATAAACTCTGACATTATTAACTCCTTGTGTTAAACTCTTTTGAGATATTGAATCCAATTGGCGAGCCATTTTTTAAGCGGAATAGAATTCCTTATTTAGGAAGAATTTGCGAGGTTTTTTGATTTACACTGCTTTTATTAAAGCAATGGCTTAATTTCATTCCTTGAATACAAGCAGTAACTTTTATTAGAGAGACAATATAATCTTTTGCTGAGTGCATTTTGTTTCTTTAAAGGATTCGAACAAACCTACTGAATAGACTTTTTTTCTTTCTAGTTTTGATTTAAAGAATTTTTATACATATGGTATTTCGGCGATATTGGAGATTTCTTAAATCTTCCCCACGCAACAAATACTGCAATAAAAAAAAGCATAATGTTTATTCCTATAACCGACGTTTCTCCTGTTGAGATATTAAAAAAAATTGCGAGCAGCATAATGAATGCAACACCAATTGCTGCCCAAGGTGTAAGCTGTGGTTTAATACGGAGCAGTGAGGGAATTATTAAACCAATACTTCCTATAATTTCGGAAAAGCCAATTAACCTTACTGATATTGAATTGACATCTTTTGTCCATAGAAGAAGCGTATACAAATTTTCAATGGGTAGAAATAATTTTATTGCTCCGGTAATAAAGAACACCAGAGCTAAAAATACATGTGCTGCCCAAAGCGCAATGTCGAAAGTTTTAGACGGATTTTGAGTTTTCATGTTTTTTTCTCCTTTAATGTTTGTAATAATGTTTTATTTACAATCTAAAACCATCTTTCTTAAATGGTGTTTTAGTCTCCCTTCATATCTCAAGAGTTTTTTCTTCAGAAATCATATTTTCAGCTTTATTGATATCGTCAGCATTTTCAACTTTAATAATTTTAGAAAATGTAAACCCTTTAAGAATATATCCTCTGGCAATCAATAATTGCAAGAATTTTTCTAACCGTAATATTCCAGCTTGTAGTGCATATTTTGTCTCGTCTGAAATGCTTGGGGAAAAATAATAGATACCACCGGTTGCCCAGTTATAACCCTCCTTGGAATCACTGAATTTTAAAATTACATCTTCATCATTCATTGCTACACAAAGAGGTTTTTCAGAATCAATGTTTCTTGTAATGGCAGGAATCCCGTCGACATCTTTTTGCAGTAAAGAATAAGTGACAAACTCCGAGAATTCACTCTCAAGAAAAACAGAATTTGCATTTACCAGAAAAAAGGGTTCAATTTTAAGAAAGGATGTCAATCCAATTAGACCATTCAGGGGACTTACGTTATCCAATTCAATAAGATTTAAATGAAGACCGAAATTGTTTGTTGACAGGTACTTCTTAAGTTCCGGTTCGTGTGAATTAATTATGTAAAATACTTTTATTATCCCGTTAGTACGTCCAATTCTGATAATTCTTTCCGCAAGGTATTCACCTTTTATTTTCATCATATGTTTGGAGCCATTTAATCCTTCCGTCTTTATGCGGGAGTTGTCCGCTCCGATTATTGCAAGATTCATTTGTTATCTCATTAATTTATGATTGAAGTTTAAAATTTTGAAGTGCTTTTTTAATTGTTTCAATAAAATCTCCCTATCATTCCCTTGAATTTATTACAGCTTTCCTGATCGCATAATACCGATAAGCAGCCATATACCTAAAACAGAGGCAACGACAAAACCGCCGATACCGATTACCGGATAATCCCACAGAAGATTTCCTTTACTTAAGTACATAATTATAGATGAGCCGATTATGAGAGCTGCAATAATTATTGCAAATGAAAGGCGGTTGCTCGCAGAATCAATTTTCCGGGAAAATTCTTCAAGTCCATCGTGTTTAAAAGTAATTGTGAATTTGTTATTGCGAAATTTGTAAAGAATGTTTTGCAGATCTTCCGGTAATTTTTTTAATATATCGAAGCTTTCTTCTGCTGATCTGATTAATGACCGGAACCTGGTAAACGGATTTAGTTTGTTTAAATATGCTTTCTTTGTGAAAGGAATTAATATTTCAGCAAAATTAGAAAGTATTGAAGAA
>CAYSGP010000493.1:0-5595 GCA_964430095.1 uncultured Ignavibacteriaceae bacterium | reverse complement strand
GGGAATTCCCGCAACTGCATATGCTGTAACAGGCGTCGGTTCAAAAGTCCCGCCCAGCGTATCAATTATTGATTCAACATCTTTTGCTTTATTGTACTCCGATTTTTGAAGATATGCGTACACAAGATAATCCAGTGCGTGAAAGTATTGACCCGAAATTTGCCCGTTAACAGGGAGCTTCTTCGCTGCAGCAGCGGATTTTGAGTTAAGAACTATCGATTCATCCCAGTATCCGAGCCTGGTGAAAATGTGAGTGGGCATGTGAAGGGCATGAGGTATTTCAGGT
Source organism: uncultured Ignavibacteriaceae bacterium (assembly GCA_964430095.1). GTDB lineage: Bacteria > Bacteroidota > Ignavibacteria > Ignavibacteriales > Ignavibacteriaceae > DATKLQ01. Next base: position 5,309 of record CAYSGP010000493.1, on the reverse strand, counting down.
GCAATTTTGTAATAATTTCTTGCAACCCGCAAAGCATTTAATGCAAGCGGCGGAACATCATAAGCATGAATAGCATAGTGAAATGCACCCGGATGATCAGGCATTTTTACCATGATTTTTTCACATACGGCTCCGGCTTCGCGCTGCACTTTGTAAGTCTTATCACCCGGTGAAACAGTAGATAACATCCCTAATACAGAGAACAAACCGGCTTCCACATCTTCCGGTAATTCTTTTGCGGCAGTCTTCCATCCATTATTAAATGAAATCAATCTTTCAGGTTCGGTTCTGTTAATTCCGCCACTAAAATACGCGGCAATAGCCGATCCGTATAGTTTTTCCTTTTCTGTCTTTGCAAGGTTCAGTGCTTTTTGAGAAAGGATATAGCCGTCATTTAATGTGTGCTCATCCGGAATATCCGGCCAGAGAGGATGAACATAGGTCATTGCCTTCCCCCAGTAACCCCAAAAGCAATCCGGATCGGCTTCAATAACTTTACTAAAGGTGTATTCCGCATCTTCATAAGTCATATGATGAATCAACGCAATTCCAAAGCTTATTAATGTATCAAGCTTAGGGCTGCAGCCGTCCGAAAATCGAACTGTTCCGCACAATGTTTCCGGAGTTAAATAATTTCTTTGGGAAGAGACGGAAACTTTTTGATCTGAACATGAAGATAAAAACAAAGAAAAAATGGAAATTAAAACGCTCAATAAAAATGCATGGCCTGCAAACTGTTTATCTGCTTTAAACATATAATCTATCCTTCCTATTTATTGATCAATCTGATGAGCTTATTTAAAATCATATATCCTGCATAACCGGCGGGGTAATTTAGTGGATTGCTGAATGCAATTATGTTAAGATAATAATTTTACCGGAAATGCCAAATGATCTGGTTTGAAATTGAACAGCCTATTTAAAGGAAGAATCCATTTCCCCGGAAATTCATAATCTTCATAAATTTAGGAAAATATATTTGAAAAATTATTTATAGAGCGATAAACAAAAATCTATTACAATTTTGTTGAATTTAGAAGGTTGTTCAAGATTGCTGATATGGCCTGCTTGCGGAATTATTTCAAGTTTTGCTCCGGGTATTAAAGCATGCATTTTAACTGCCCCGATTACAGGCGATCTTTTGTCCTGTTCACCCCAAATTAATAAAGTTGGGACTTTAATTGCCGGAAGTAATTCATTCGTATCTATTGCAGACGCCATTGCCATTAAACGAAAGCCGAGTGGATGAAACCCGGCCATAATTCCGGCCGCTTCATCCTGTACATTCATTGATGCAGAATCACTAAACATGCCCGGGAGATATTTCATTACAAATTGATCCGGAGGAAGCAATGAATCACGAATGCATGCGGACAGACGTTCATCGTAAATAAGCTCCGGAAGAGACCCCTTCCAGCCGGCATACGTATCTGCAAGGATAAGAGAAGATATTTTTCGCGAATGATAACTATAGAATACCTGTGCAAGGATGCCTCCCCACGAAAGTCCGAGAACATTTGCTTCGTTTACTCCAATAGAATTGAGGAAATCTGAAAGGCAGTTTGCCCAATCGTTGACTGTAAATGTTTTTGGAGGATCTGATGACTTCCCGGCTCCAGGTGCGTCCCATGCAATGACTGTAAATTTTTCCGCAAAGATATCCAGCTGCGGCCTCCAAATACGTGAATCTAAAGAAAAACCATGCAGCAGCACCAAAGCCGGGCCCTGTCCCTTCATCTCATAAGCAATCGAAATTCCATTCACATTTTTGTAAAGCATCACTTATTATATCATAAAACTTTTCTATTGTTATCAACTGGAAATACAAATTCTTATCGCAAAGAATTAATTATAACAACTCATTATTTAATCATTGTTAAAAGCATTTTAGATTTTTTTACTGCAGTAAGCCCGTGGGGAATATCAGGAGGCATTATAATCAGCTCTCCTTCTTTAACTATATAAGGATTACCTCCTATTTTGATTTCCATTTCACCATCAACCATATATACTACGGCCTCAAACGGAGAAGTATGCTCGGTTAAAGATTCATCTTTATCGAATGCAAACAGAGTAATATTGCCGTTGGGCTTTTTGAGTATCTGCTTGCTGATTATGGTGCCGTCCTGGTACTGAATTTCTTTTTTAAGATAGACTTTTTTAATATCATTCATTATCGCTCCTTGATTTTCTTGAGAGAAGAAGGATACTTTTTCAAATAAATTAATTTATTATATTTGATTAAAATCCTGGTAATGATCATTACATATTCCCGGATTCATAAAGCTAAAATATCCAAAATACCGGATAAAAATTGGAATTAAAAAATATAAAACTGGGCGAGCTGACTGATGAAGAGATCGTCAGTGAGGTTAAAAAAGGGAATATTGACTACTTTGCTGAAATAGTAAAAAGATACAACCAGAGACTTTACAGGATCGCAGTGAGCTATGGAGTTTTTGATGATGATGCGGAGGAGGTACTGCAGACAACCTACATTGCCGCTTACGAGAAAATTAACCAGTTCCGCGGGGAAGCGAAGTTTTCCACCTGGCTTATCAGAATTTTAATCAATGAATGCCTTATGCTTAAACGGAAAAATCAGAAAACTCAAAATATTCCGGAAGATCTTGTAACTAATTTAACCGGCGATCATCTAAATCCTGAAAAAGACTATATGGACAAAGAAAGAAAAGAAATGCTCGAAAAAGCAATTCAGCAGCTCCCCGAAAAATATAAAACGGTATATATGCTAAAAGAAGTAGAAGGAATGAATATTGAGGAAACCTCTGCAGCTCTTGCTATTTCAAAAGTTAATGTTAAGGTAAGGCTTCACAGGGCAAAATCAATGCTGAAAAACCTTATTAAGGACGGCACCGGCCTCTCTACTCTCTTTACTTTCGGTAATGCAAGGTGCGATAAATTAACAGAATCGGTGATGAATTATATTAAAAATAAAGAAGCAGAAAAAGTCAGCTGATTGAGTTTAATCTTACCTTAAACCCTTTCTTTTTTCTTAAAAAACCTTAAAAGCAGATAAAAAAACAGCTTGTAACCTTTTCCTATCCCAATTCCTCTAATGATTAAAGATTTTTGAGAAATCACAGAAAGCACAAATTAAAAATCCTAAAAATCGACACGTTAAGGGAAGCTTTCAATTAAATAATTAAGTGGAGTCCAGGAACCACTCTAAAAAACGGGGCGTAATCGAAAAGCCATACGAGTAGGAAAAAATAAGAAGGAAAAGGAAATGAAATCAAAAAATTTTATGCTGATAATATTGACGATAATATTATCACTTTTGACTGCAAATGTTTCTTTCAGCAAGAATGGAAGCAATGATAAGACTGAAAAGAAACAAATGATTCACTCAGATAAAATTTCTTCTGCTGAAGAGCTGAGGACGGCAATGCGGCAGCTATGGGAAGATCATATTGTCTGGACAAGGAACGTGATACTGAACCTTGTCGATGATCTCCCCGGTACAAATGAAGCCGTAAACCGCCTGCTTAAAAACCAGGAAGATCTCGGGAACGCAATAAAGCCGTATTACGGTGATGCAGCCGGAGAAAAGCTTACAAGCCTTCTGAAGCCGCACATTACAATTGCTGCCGAAGTTGTTAAATCAGCAAAAAAAGGAGATAAAGCTGCGCTTGATGATGCAGATAAAAGATGGCATGCCAATGCAGAAGAAATATCCGTATTTCTCAGCAGCGCGAATCCTAACTGGAAAAAGGATGACCTGCAGAGCATGATGAACGACCATCTGAAATATACTACTGATGAAGCAGTTGCCCGCATAAAGAAAGATTATGATGCAGACATTAAAGCATACGACAAAGTGCATGAAGAAATTCTAATGATGTCCGATGACCTGGCAAACGGTATTATAAAACAATTCCCCGATAAATTTAATGATTAACTTGACTGCCTGTGCCGGAAGATTTGAAAGGATTATTCTTCCGGCATCCGGTTTTTGTTCACCAACTTTAATAAAAATTCAATCAGCAGAAGGACAAGGAAAAAATAATGAGAGATCCTAATTTCAGCAGCAGCAATCCGGAATTAAATAAGAATAATTTAGTCTTGGATAACCCGGCGATTAGTTTCAGAACCGAGCTGGACGACGATACCAAAATAGAATTAATAGAAAAGAATTTCCGTGAAATAATGGAAGTACTGGGCTTGGATCTTGATGATGACAGTCTGAAAGATTCGCCCCGGAGAATAGCGAAAATGTACGTTAAAGAAATTTTCAGCGGGCTAAACCCGGCTAACAAACCCTCAATTACCGTCTTCAAGAATAATTATAATTACAAAAGAATGATTATCGAAAAAGATATAACTCTTTATTCTACATGCGAGCATCATTTTGTTCCGATCATGGGTAAAGTCCATGTTGCATATTTCCCGGCAGATAAAGTAATAGGATTATCAAAGCTGAACCGCATCGTGCAGTTCTTTGCAAAAAAACCTCAGCTGCAGGAAAAGCTGACTGAAGAAATTGCCCGGGAAATGATGAATATCCTTGAGACCGGGGATGTGGCAGTACAGATTGAAGCTGATCATCTATGCGTAAGATCGAGAGGCGTAAATGATGTAAACAGTACTACCGTTACATCAAGCTTTAACGGAAAATTTAATGATTATGAAATTTCCAATGAATTCTTAAGCTCAATCAAAAATAAATAATTTTGAGATCTCTTTTTTTTAATTTTTTCTTTTGTTCAATTTCTTCCATTCTTTCAATGATGCTTCATGCTATGAGTGAGTGCTTGGCTTTTTAGCTGGTTCATTCTGCTTGCGGTTCATCGAGGCATTAACCGGATCAGGCATTTATTTTTAAACCTTAAATAATAGATCTCTGCCGCTCGCCAAACATAAAATCCATTATGAATTCTCGCCTTCCAGTGCCGAAGCAACGGGAAAGTAACTAAGTGTAAATCTTCTTATTTTAAATATATAATTCCTTTATTCTTTTTAATCTTGTTCAGCGCATTTCTAATAATTTAAAAATTATTAAGGAGGAATTTCCATGACTGATTACATTTTTTTCGGCAAGTATTCCCCTGATTCAATAAAGTTAGTAAGCAGCGAACGCACAAAAAAAGGATATGACCTGGTGAAAAAAGCCGGCGGAAATATAAAATCGATGTATGCACTTTTAGGCGATAAAGATCTGGTTATGATCGCGGAATTTCCGGACAATGAAAAAGCAATGCAGGCATCAATTGATTTATTTAAATTAACCGGCATTTCATTCTCTGCTCACCCGGCTATACCGGTGGAAAAGTTTGATAAAATTGCAA
>CAYSGP010000492.1:0-9663 GCA_964430095.1 uncultured Ignavibacteriaceae bacterium | reverse complement strand
ATTGGATCAATCACTATGTTAAAGTAAGTCGGCAATCCTGATTCAATATCATTCATGCATGCAACAACAGGATGCATTGACTTCAGATCAATTCCATAAAATTCTTTTAGTATTATACGGTACGCCGATAAAGTTTTTCCGAATAAAGCATGCTTCTCATTAATGTTCATCGAGCGCAGGCTGAAGCTGCCGTCGGGGTCAAGTATTCTTTTAAATTGCGGGCTTGAATAAAAAGTTCTAAACTCAAAGGGTATGCAGGAAGCGCTTATCTGCTTTTCCTGCTGTGCACTCGGATAAATAATTGCCATAAGAATATCAATAAGTTCTTTATGCTTCTCAATAAATGATAAATCGGCTATGGGTTCCCGGATTTGCGGTACTTTGGAAACTTCATCTAAAACATTTTTTGAAAGGGCTGCCCTTATTCTATTATTGCTTTGGGTTTCTTTTTCCCAATATTCAATAAGATATTTCAGAGTCAGTACCGACTTGAACGGAAATTCATCAAGCCAGTCCATATTTTTGATATTTCCGGGAGATGATATTTCCTGTAGATTCGGATCTTTATTGCTAATCATGACAAAGCCTTTTTCTAAATTCGTAAGTAAGTAAAAATTATAATAAATCAGATCGATAATTTTTATACTGTGAATCACATTAAGGATAGTTTTTTGACTTATAATTTTATAAAGGAGAAAATATGGTGAATGGAAATAAGAGTACTCCTAAGCAAAGCTGGAAATTTCCAAGAGCATTTTGGACTGCCAACCTGGTAGAGCTTTTTGAAAGAGCCGCTTATTATGCAATGTTTATTGCTCTTACCATTTATTTGTCCAGGGTTGTCGGATTCAGCGATATTGATGCAGGTTGGATCGGCGGCGTATTTGCCGCCGGTTTATATTTTCTCCCTCCTTTTACAGGAGCATTTGCGGATAAAATCGGCTTCAGGAAAGCCATAATCTTAGCTTTTGCATTGCTCACGGTTGGTTATTTTACTTTAGGCGCACTGCCGTATAAAATTACTGTACTCCCTGCTTTAGTCGTTTTGATGTTCGGCGGTTCATTTATTAAATCGATAATTACCGGGACCATAGCAAAAACAACAGATTCGGAAACACGTGCAAGAGGATATTCTATTTTTTACGGAATGGTAAATGTCGGCGCCTTTCTCGGGAAAACATTTGCATACCCGCTTAGAATAGAATGGGGCGTCACTTCAATTAATTTTTATGCTGCATGCATGACTTTTCTGGCACTGGCAGTTGTTTTTATTTTTTATAAAGCTGTTGATGTGCATGGAGAAGGGAAAAGTGTAAAGGAAGTGTGGGAGGGATTGAAAAGAGTTGCAGCTAACTCAAGGCTTCTTCTCTTAATAATTATCGTTACCGGTTTTTGGATAATCCAGCATCAGCTTTATGCAACAATGCCGAAATATGTTTTACGGACCATCGGCGAGCATGCATCGCCTGAATGGATTGCAAATGTAAATCCTTTTGTGGTGATGACCTCGGTTGTCCTGGTTACCACGATGATGAAAAAAGTCAGAGCGGTTTCATCAATGATAGTAGGGATGTTTCTTATGCCTTTATCTGCGTTGCTGATGGCTTCAAGTTCAATCGTCGAATCTTTTACAGGTGATTCAGTCGGAATATTTTTTTCTGCCCATCCCGTAACAGTTATGATGATCGCAGGAATTATTGTTCAGGGTTTAGCCGAATGCTTCATCTCCCCACGTTATCTTGAATATTTTTCTCTGCAGGCTCCGAAAGGAGAGGAAGGTTTGTATCTTGGCTTCAGCCATCTTCATTCATTCCTTGCATCTATTCTCGGTTTTGGAATTTCAGGATATTTATTAACGGCATATGCGCCTGATCCTGCCGGATTAACTTCTGAGCAGCTCAAGCATGCATATGATAATGCGCACTATATTTGGTATTATTTTGCCGGCATAGGTATAACTGCAGCTCTTGCTTTAATTATTTATAAGCGCTTTTTTGATAGGAAAGATAGGAATACTCTTCCGCCGGAATCTAATATTGCTGATGCGAAGGCAGTCTGATTTTATTGTCATATTTTTGTAAACTCTTTTCAATCAAACTTAAACCTTGCTTAAATTTTTTATAAATTTTTTATAAACAAAACGGAGCACCTATGAGTAAGATGCTGAGTTTTCCTTACAACACTCAAAATTTTCTCAAGCAGCTGGCAAAAAATAATTCCAAGGAATGGTTTGAGAAAAATAGGGAATCATTCAATAATGATTTTCTCCAGCCTGCCGTTCAATTTGTAGTTGACATCGGTGAAAAGCTCCAGACAATAGTCCCTGAAATAATGGCTGTTCCGAAAGTGGATAAATCTATTTTCAGGCTTCACAGGGATATAAGGTTCAGTAAAGATAAATCTCCTTTTAAAACTAATCTCGGAATTTTTCTTTGGGAAGGGAAAGAAAAGAAACAGAGCCCCGGCTTTTATTTTCATGTCGAACCTAAATTGTTTTTTCTCGGTTCAGGGACTTATATGCTTGAAAATGAAAAGCTTAAGATCTTCCGGAATGCCGTCTATAATCCTGAATTGGGGAAAGAGCTTAGTGATGCCGTGAAAAAAGTTTTAAAGAATAAGAAATATCAGCTCGGGGGAAAATATTTTAAAAGAGTTCCGAAGGGATTTGATCCTGAATATCCTTATGTAGAATATCTTCTCCATAACGGCTTCTATGTTTATTATGAAAGCACCGATTTCAGTGAATTAAAAAATCCTTTAGAGTTTTCCTTTAAAATATTCAAAGATTTCCTTCCTGTTCATAAATGGATTGTAAAATCATTAAACTAGTCATATCGGATGTTAAATTTTAATTCAAAGCATGCCGATCCTTCTTCTCCGGATGCGCTGGTTTTAACAAAAGAACTGCATATTGAACTTGAAGAATTGTACGGGAAAGAGAGAATAGAAGAATTTGAGGAAGAGAATAAATCATTCCTTTATTTTATAATCGTTTCAGATGAAAATGATAATCCTGCCGGATGCGGTGCTTTAAAGTATTTCGATCCTTTCACTATTGAAATTAAAAGAATGTATGTGAAGAAAATATTCAGGGGAAAAGGATTGTCAAAATTGATTCTGCAGGAGCTCGAGAGAAAAGCAAAGGAGATGAATTACGGCAGAATAGTTTTGGAAACCGGCGTGAGGCAGCCTGAGGCAGTAAATCTGTATGAAAAATCCGGATATCGGATAATAGAACCCTATGGGAAATATGCTGATGATCCGGAAAGCCTGTACTACGGAAAAAATTTAAATTATTAAATTTCAATTAACTATGGGGTTTTCTCCGCGTGTTTGGGGGCAAAGATGCTTATTTGTAATTACCTAAAATTAATATCCATAAAAATTCAATTAAGGTTAATTTTTTGCTTAAAAAATTTATCGCCCTTCTGCTGAAGTGGAGAATTTTAATTTTTCCCGATAAAATTTTCTTAGTTATCACAAGCATAGTGATTGGGATACTTTCAGGCCTGGCGGCAATTGTCATGAAAGTTTCTGTCCAGTACATGCACGAGTTCCTTCATTCCTCCTTTAATGATCAATATAATACTTATCTTCTTGCATTATACCCCCTGATCGGGATTTTTTTATCGGCATTATTTGTTCAGAAAGTTAGAAAAGGGAAATTAGATCGCGGGATTGGAAATGTAATTGTCGAAATTTCAAATAAAAGGGGAGTCATTGCACCGCATAAGCTGTACTCGCAGCTTCTGAGCAGTTTTTTTACTCTTGGTTTCGGCGGTTCCGCCGGATTGGAAGCTCCTATTTCTGTGACAGGCGCGGCAATCGGATCAAATACCGCATGGCTGCTGAGAATGGGAGAAAGAGAAAGGAAGCTGCTTCTAGGTTGCGGAGCCGCAGGCGGAATTGCAGCAATTTTTAACAGCCCGATTGCAGGCGTCCTTTTTGCAATTGAAATACTTGTAACCGAATTGGCAATCCCCAGCTTCATTCCTATCTTAATTTCCTCCGCTTCTGCAACAGTAATATCAAAAGCTCTTTACAGCGGGCAGCCATTTAAATTAATTACGAATACCTGGGAGATAAACTCGCTCCCTTATTATATTGCTTTAGGCATTCTTTGCAGCCTGCTTTCCCTGTATATAATTAAAGTTTATACCGGATTCCAAAAATTTTACAAAGCCCGCGGCAGGCCGTATCTCAAAGCTTTGACCGGGGGTCTTGCACTCGGAATATTGCTTTTTATTTTCCCGGCTCTTTTCGGCGAAGGATACAATATTGTTGAAGCAATATTGAATGGGAAGTACCAGGTGCTGTTCGACCGCAGCGTTTTCTGGAAAGAGCAGAATAATATTTACTTCCTGCTTGTCTACGGGTTTGTCATAATGATGCTGAAAGTAATAGCAACTTCCATAACGGTTAATTCAGGGGGAAATGGAGGAATGTTCGGTTCATCATTATTTATCGGTGCACTTTTCGGATTCCTTTTTTCCAGGATAGTCAATATTTCAGGCATGCATAATCTGATTGAAGTAAATTTTATAGTTGTGGCAATGGCCGGTATTTTAGCCGGTGTGATTCATGCTCCTTTAACTGCAATATTTCTTATTGCCGAAATAACGGGAGGTTATGCTCTGTTTATACCCCTTATGGTTGTTGTTTCACTCTCATATTTTATCACGGCATACTTTGAACCATTTTCTGTTTATACTAAAGCGATAGCGGAGCGGGGCGAATTTATTCTTTATAACCGGGATAGGATGATCCTTGAAAATCTTAAATTGAGCAAGCTGATCGAAAAAGATTATATAACTTTAAATCAGAATGATCCCCTGATTAAACTGATTGATGCAATTGAGCAGTCCAAAAGAAATGTATTTCCCATTCTTGATGATGAGGGTAATCTAGTGGGAATAGTATTGCTGGATGATGTACGTGAAATTATATTTGAAAGGGATCTATATCATCTTCTTTTAACAAAAGATATGATGACAAAGCCTCCTGCAGTAATAGATGTGAAAGAAAAAATATATGATATGGTTAAGAAAATAGACGAGCTGAATGTCTGGAATCTGCCTGTCGTAAACGGGAAAAAATATATTGGTTTTATATCCAAATCAAGAATCCTTAGTCAGTACAGAAGTTTATTGATAAGCCAGACGGAATTGTAACACAGATTATTAATCTGTGCTACAGCGAAAGTTCTTTCTTCATTATTGAAAGCACTTCTTTTATCGAATGAGGCTTAAAGCCAAGCTCGGTCTCCGCTTTCAGTGTAAGCAAACCGGAATTTAACGGTCTCTTTGCGGGCTGTTTCAGTTCTTCCGTTAAAATCGGCTTTACAAGACTTTTGTCAAGCTCAAAGAATTCCGCAATCTCCATTGTAAAATCGAAACGTGAAAGGAAGTCTCTTCCGCCGATATTATAAATTCCTTCTTTTCTGTAATCAATTACTTTATTAATTCCCTGCACTAAGTCCCCAACGTATGTAGGATTATTTATTTGATCGGTAACAATTCTGATCATTTGGCCGGAGCGGAGCATTTGCACTACCCACCTCACAAAGTCAGGCCGGTTTTCTTCAGCTCTTCCGAATAATACATTTGTTCTTAAAATAGTATGAATTGTTCCGCTGATTTTCATTACATTTTCACTGGCAAGCTTTGTCCTTCCGTAATACGAAACGGGGTTGGGGAGTGCTGTTTCGCTGTAGGGACCTTTTAATCCGTCAAAAATGTAATCGGAAGAAATATGAATCAAATGTGCATCCAGGACCCTGGAAGCCTCCGCTAAATATTCAACTCCTTTAACATTTATTTTCCAGGCCGTTTCCCTGTCCGTTTCGCTCCGGTCTACATTCGTGTAGGCTGCCGCATTAATTATGAAATCAGGATAAAAATTAAGTACTACATTTTTTACTTGGTCCCTTTTAGTAATATCGCATTGAGCATAATCCGTTTTTTTTATTACCGGTTCATTTTCAACCGAACAGGCGAGGAGTTCACTGCAGTTTTGGGAAACAAAAAAATTAATTAGCCTCTGCCCGAGCATACCGTTTGAGCCTACAATCAGAATTCTTTTTTTAATTAAGTCCCGCGACAACATCTTTTTTTAAATTCTTAAATTCCTCTAAACCTTTATACGATGCGGCGCATCCGCCTGCAATGTTTGCAGCCTCGAGCGATCTAATAATATTATTTGTAGTAAGATAACTGTAAAAAAATATACTTCCGAACACATCTCCGCACCCCACTTTGTTTTTTGATTCGACATTAATTGCGGGCCGGCTGATTGAGCAGAGTTTATTTTCCTTCATCATATATATCGATGAGCCTAATTCCCCCTCTGTAACGATTAAATAACGGGGCCCGGCATCTAAAACATCTTCAATGATCTCTTCTGCGTTTTGTCGGCTGCTTAAAGTTAGCAGTTCATAGGTATTAACCTGAATTATGTCGATCAATTTTGTCCAAAGCTTGAATTCCGGTATTATTCTGAAATGCCTTTTCATATTTTCATCTATTCCGCGGGAAAAAGTATGAACATCCATATAAATCAGCCCTTTGTATTTTTCCCGGATTTCTTTTAGCTGGCTTAAAGAAATGTCATACCCTGTAATCATATTCAGATAAATTCCGTCAAAAGAATCAATCTCTTTTAAATTCAGATCCAGGTTGCCGGTTAAGCTGCCGTAGCATTCTTCTCTTTCACCTTTTTCCTGAATTTTAAGATAAACAAAAGGAATTGAGTCTATAAACTGCAGGTATTTTGTATTAAATTTTTCATAAACGCTTTTGAATAAGCTGTAATTTTTTTCGCTAACCGAAGTGCACAAATATATTTCATCCTCCGGATCCTTGAAATTTCCCAGCGCAGCTGCGCTGTAGTATATTCCTCCGGGTTTTGTTTGAATGATCCCGCTCTGATCTACATGATCTTCAACGGAGTGTCCTATTATCAATAATTTCATCTCTTGAACTCTATTTAAGTCTAAATTAATTCAATATCAGTTATCATAAAGAAAGGAAATTTCTCCTCTGAAATTGTATAAATCTTTTTTGTTTTAGCCAAACACCCATATTCTTTTGAGTAATAAGCTTCCTGTATTGCAGTAAAAAAATATTCGGAGGATGAATGAAACCTGATTTTTATCATTGCATTCTTATTTGCAGCAGTATATTCATTTATATTTTGCTGAATCAATTCAACATCCGGATGAAAAGTAATATTGAAAACGGCTTTATGTTTTTTACCTCCGAAAAATTCATCCTTAATTTTAATTAGATTCTTTTCTTTTAAAAAATGAAAACTTCTCCTGCATATTACAGGATCCGGAAGCCGTGTATAAGCGTAATGCTGTGCCGCCAAAATATCCTCGCTGTCCGAGGATTCCCATTCCAAAATTTTTGGCTTGGTCAAATCTTCATTTATCATGAACAATCCTTCCGGCTTGGAGATAGGTTCATCGTCAATGCAGAAAATATTATGACTTAGGTCGGATCGCAGCTTGTTCCGGAGCTCTTTATCCGCATAATAAGAAAATGTGCCCGGATCGACAATTATTTTGGCATTTTTGTAAAAAAGTTCGAAGCTGAAAATATCGACATGAGCGCCGTTTGTATCCTTGCCGAGCTCGCCTGCATCGATAAAAAAATGCAGATCTTTTTTTCTAAATATAAAATGCCCCCCCTTCAGAAATCCTATAGATTTTTCGGAAATTTTTTTTTCTTCATATTCGATAATCTTCTCATATTCATCCGGAGCTTTAATTCCAAATAAAAAAAGAACTTCAGCCGTAATCACCGGATAATGTAGCTTAAAATCAGCTTCTTTAAAAATCATTGCCCCTGCAGGAAGAGGGAAGGAATAATCCGTTTCATGATGCAGATTTACATCCAGGATTCGGCTGCTGATCTGATCACCTGCTGAAGGAACTGATCCGTCATTTCTTATATAAGCCGATTGAACCTTAAACATGCTGCGGAGCCTTTCTCTATATTCCCTGCTGAAATTAATGCCGGCTTTGGCACCGAATACATCAGCAAGGTAAAAAGTTTCAAGAATTATTGAATGAAATGGAATCGATTGCCTGCGTGCTACTCCGTCTTCATAAACCTGGAGACGTATTTCATGTTCAAGCTCATTCCGGGCGAAGTGCAGATTCTTTTTCCCGTAATTAACTTCACGAAAAAACAGTCCTGAAAATAGAAGGCCTATCAAATTAATCAGATATTTATTGTCTCTGTGCCGGTCATATGATAAATTATTTTCTATGAATATTGAATGCTGCAGTGAAAAATCTATCAAAGAATTAATAACTTCCGCATCGACTTTGGATGACTGCATAAAGTAGGAAAAGCTGAAGAGGATATTAATCAGCCGGATTGCCGCTTCGGAAGAATCAAGCCAGTTTACCCCGGTGCAGAACGGGTTTTCGGCAAAAAAATCCGATAAGAGATTTAAGAATTTATCGGTATATTTTTCATCCCCAGTTATAAGGTATGCCTTCCCGAGCTTTAATCCCTGGTGAAATCTGGCAAGCTCCCAGGGAAATTTAATATCCGCGCCTTTAGGAAAATTAAAAAAATTACCGCGCCAGCCGAGATCTTTCCGCCATTCGTATTTCCCTTTGTAATCATAGTGCCAGTTAATTTTTTCTCCCAAGCATTCTTCCCCTGAACAGAATAAATTATATCTGTTCTCAACTATTTTATCAGCATGACAAATAATCTCATTCTGCGGTTCTATAGCATTAAGAATTTCCGCGGCATTCCTATAATCGTCCGGGTTTTTATAAAATTTGAAGGGATAGTTTTGCTTAAAATTATTTATTGTATCAAATGTAATATAATTTACCTGCGGCAGCCGGAGTTTTTTATTTGAGTAAAAAGAATCTTCAACTTCCCTGCGGAAAATTTCTGTGCGGAAATTGAAATTGAATTTGTTTAGTAAATCAAATAAAACCATTTGTGAATGCTGCTCTTTGCCGCTAAAATTAGGTATAGAATAAATTATATATATTTGTCTCATCCTTTATCATACATATGGCGCTTGCATTTAATCAAAATTAAATAAAATTAGTACAAGTATGAAAATCGGAATTACCTGTTACCCGACCTATGGTGGAAGCGGGGTCATTGCGACCGAGCTCGGCAAAGCCCTAGCGCTTAAAGGGCACACAATTCATTTTATCAGCTATGCGCTTCCATTCCGCTTAAATAACTTTATTGAAAATGTAGTCTTTCATGAAGTTGAAATGAGCAGCTATCCTTTATTTGAATTTCCGCTTTACAGCTTAGCTCTTGCCAGCAAAATGGTAGAAGTAGCCAAATATGAAAAGCTCGACCTGCTCCATGTTCATTATGCAATTCCTCATGCGACCAGTGCCTATCTTGCAAAGCAGATGCTCCTGGGGCAAAAAGATCTTAAAGTAATAACAACTCTACACGGTACGGATATTACTTTAGTCGGGCTGGAGCCTTCATTCCTTCCTCTGGTAAAGTTCAGCATTGAAAAAAGCGACGGTGTTACAGCAGTTTCAAGATTCCTTAAGGAAAAAACTATAACTAATTATTATATCGACAAAGATATAGTTGTAATTCCCAACTTTGTTGATACGGGAGTCTTCAAGCCGAAGAAGGAAAACTGCCTGAAAGAACGTAT
>CAYSGP010000491.1:0-2742 GCA_964430095.1 uncultured Ignavibacteriaceae bacterium | reverse complement strand
TTAATAAATTGAATTTGTTTTTTCTAAAGCAGCTCTAATCCCTTTTGATAGTGGTTCCGGTGAGGCATACCCGAAGAAATGCATAAAGAATAATCTTGGTTCTTCATTTATCATATGATTATGCAAAGCCGTAATTATATTATTGTTTTCGGTAAGCACTTTGATTACTTCATTAATTTCATCAGCAGTCATAACATAATCACCTGTTACTATGGATTTATCATCAATCATTTGAAATGAAACGGCAGTGTGTATACCAAAAGTTTTTGGCAGCGGATGTCCGTTCTCAGCTATAGTTTCCTTTCTTGAAAAGCCAAAAGAAATTATGTTTGATTTTTTATTCCCTTCTTTCCCTAAAATTTTCTCGACTATACTCCAATCTGATATAGTTTCATTCTCCTTAACAGCAATTTCTCTTTTTTCAAGAGGAGTTTTTGTTAATGAAATAACTTCTTTCATCTTTTTTGCCAAATCCGCCGCATTGCCTGAAGCTTCAAAATGCATATACATTATCGAAGGACTTTCATTTATTATTATGATTATGCAGTACACTAATATTTAGATTATATTCCTTCAGCTTCTTTACAACATTTCCGATTTCTTCATCGAGCAAAACCAGATCACCCATAATCATTGTATTATGCTCCATGGGATGAAAAGCTATCCAGCTTGTCAATGCAAATCCTGGCTCAATTCTGATATTATTTATCGTAACACTTAAATCAGTCCGCGGAAAGCTGAATTTATAAAATCCCTCTTCCTGTTAAGCTTTTGATCCGAAAATTTCTTCAATTTGCTCTTTTCCCTGCTGATACAATGTTAATGCTGAAAACATCATGTTATAATTACAAGCTCTTTATATTTCATTTTAATTCCTTTCCTATCATTTTTATATATATTAAAATGATTATCTAAGTTTTAATTTCATACTTCTACTGTCACTATTTGGTTTTTAAGTATCCTTGTATACGTCATTTCTGCTTTTTTAAGGGAGGGTAAATTTTGTTTATCTTTTTATTGAATAGTAGTTAAAAATTATATCAACACCTATTTCCTTTCGTCCATCCGTACAACCTTCTCCAGTATAAACCCTTTGCTGTTTCCAGAGTTCTTAACTTCAAATTTCAAGTCTTTCAGTTTTGTGCTGCTAATGCTAAAGCTCTTGGTGTATCCAATGCATTTACTGATTTAAATGAACAACTCCCGGTAACGGCAAAAGGTATAGCATTGATTTATTCCGGAGGAGCTGTAAGTCAAGGAGCAAAGATTGCAAGTGATGCCAATGCAAAAGCAGTTACTTTCTCAACCGGTGAATTTAATGGTTATGCATTGGATGCTTCAACCGGAGCAGACGAATTAATTAGAGTTCTTTTAAACTAAACTTTATAAATAAAATGAACAGACATTTATTTCATGGCTTAAATGCGCGGTTAAACAAACCTTCAAATTTTATTACAGTAGGTGAGGATAATTGCGATTATACCTCTCTTGTCACTGCTTTAGAAAACGGCTCTGAAGGAGATACATTTATTGTTTTCGGCGGTACTCACAATGGAAAGCTGAATCTTTGTAAGAATCAGTCAATTCACTGTATAGGTAAAGTTATATTAAAACAAACAGCTAATGATTATCTTTTTTATTTGCATCTGCCTTCGGATTATAATGATAGTAATCCTTCTCTTTATGAAGTATTTTGGTCAGGCTCACTTCCATTTTTGCAATTTTACAGTAATACTAAATGGATTTCCCTGGAGAATAACTTTTTAGCTACAATTGATTTGAGAGGATTATACCTTCATCATACAATCAGTTTCTCTTCTTCCGGCACAGGTCCATTAGTATTGGATTCTGTAACATCAAATTTATTAGTCAGCAGCTCATGGTTTTCACCGGATCATGCAGATACCGGTTTGTATAATATCAAAATATTTACCGACCAGGGTCTGGCTCCTGTTGACAATAAACCATTTTTATCCATTTATAGTATAACTGCTAATAGGATTCTTATTTGCGATCGTAATATTGAATCTTATTATGTTAATATAAACTCACTGGACTTTACAGGAGCCAATGCTGAAACCTGCTCGGGTTCAATTGAATGCAAGGTCCCTTTTTATTTTGAGAATTTGTAAAGAACATAACTGACGATGTGTAAAGATCATCGTGAAGCAAAATATTAATTAAATTTAACCTTTATGAAATTAATCTTTTGGTCATCAAATTTATTCAATCGTGGTCTTTTCAGAGATTCAATTAAATGATATTTAAAAGATTTTAGGATTTTTTATTCTTATATAAACTTGCTCTCCTTCTTTTATATCTAGTTTTTCATATTCATCACGGCTGATTTGTGAATCTATCATTTTCCCCGATTCTTCATGTTTAAGTTCAACATTAACCGAAGGACCCAAAATTAAAATATTCTCTATCATAGCAGGTATTGAATTACTATTTTTTTCTTTCAAAATTTTAATATCATGTGGTCGTGCATAAATTGTTTTTGAAATATCGCTTACATTTACACCTACAGCTGAAGCAACTTCATCTTTACTGAAGTCATTTAAGTTACCTAAGAAATCATAAACAAATGGAGAAGCCGGCTCTTCATAAACCTGCTTAGGCGTACCTATTTGCTCAATTTTCCCTTTATTCATGATAACTACTCTATTTGCAACCTCAAGTGCTTCTTCCTGGTCGTGTGTTACAAATACGCTTGTTATATGAAGCTCATGGTGGAGATGC
>CAYSGP010000490.1:0-3975 GCA_964430095.1 uncultured Ignavibacteriaceae bacterium | reverse complement strand
CTTTGATGTGGGATGGCGGATCGGTAAAGTATTATTTGAGCGATACATTACCCATAACGGATTATCAAACCTATAGTCCTCAAATTGAGAGCATGAATTGGCTTTTCATGCTGGAAGAAGCCCGGCAATTAAATCCTAATTTTTGGTTTGAAATGTCGGTTTGGGACGGGGGCGAGGTCAAAAAAGATTCATTTTTGAAGGACTTTTCTTTGATGTAGTCTTTGAAACTTTGATACTCTGACTCTTCTTCCTGGGACCAATTGCGTTTGGATTTTTGGTTCTCTTTGATTTTGTAATTACTTCACCGCCGTACTGGAACCAGCTTGAAAGAAATTCTTTGAGACAAAAAATGAGGAAAGAAAAAGGTTTGTCTACAAAATATTCAAGCAGCACAGATGATATAGGCAATATAAAAGATTATTGTGAATTTATTGAGAAGCAGGCTGTAATTTTCGATCAGGTTTTTGATTTTACTAAACCAAACGGCTACCTGACAATTATTACGAATAATGTATATTTTAACGGCAAGTTATATCCGCTTGCTTTTGATACTGCAGTATCATTAACAAAACGCGGAAATAAAAGCTGGATATTAAAAGATGAAAAAATCTGGCTGCAGGATGACAAACCTCTTATCGCACTGGGAGTGAATAATGCATGGGTTTCAAACAGGCATCACCAGTACTGCCTCGTACTCAGGAAAGAGGGAGGAAAGGAAAAAGGAAAAAGTGAAAGGAAAAAATTAAAATAAAGTTTTAAATAAAAATTATGAAAGGGGATTATTATGAACGATTTAAATGAAAGATTGTTTAAATTTTCTGTAGATGCAATTTTATTTCTTATTAAAATAAAAAATATACCTGAATATTCTATAATTAAATACCAGTTGACGAAAGCGTCTACATCCAGCGGAGCAAATTATGAGGAAGCTCAAGCTGCTTCATCAAAACAGGACTTCCTGAATAAAGTCAGAATAGCCCTTCGTGAAATGCGCGAATCAAATTATTGGCTTCGAGTGATAAATTGTATTAAGATCGGCGAGATTACCGAGGGCACTAGGCTGGAAAATGAATCTGAGGAATTAAAGAAAATCCTGGGTTCAATTGCCAGCAAAGTGGCAAAAGATATTGATGAATAAATTATATGCATTTTAATTTAATAGCGATTTTTTCTTTTAATATATTTTTTAATTTAAGTATGATTTTTTCCTTTTTCCTTTTAACTTTTTACTTGTTATGATCCAGACGGTTTCCGAACTTACCAGGCAGATTAAGCAGAACCTTGAAGAAGGCTTTCAGCATGTTTCTGTCATCGGAGAAATCTCGAACTTTAAAGCCCATGTCTCCGGCAACTGGTATTTTAATTTGAAAGATTCAAATGCATTAATATGCTGCACCACGTGGAAGGGATTTAACAACTATGTCTTTTTCACACCCCAGGACGGGATGAAAATAATAGCAAACGGGAAGATAACTGTTTATCCGCCGCGGGGTTATTACCAGCTCGATGTTAAATCTATGAAACCTGCGGGCGAAGGGGAGCTGCAGACTGCTTTTGAAAAGCTTAAGCATAAGCTTGCGGCCGAGGGCTTGTTTGATCAGCAGTATAAGAAACAGATTCCATCATTCCCGGAAAAGATCGGAGTTGTAACTGCAGTCGACGGTGCTGCATTCCAGGATATGATAAACATTGCCAGGAGGAGATATCCTGCAGTCGAGCTGATTATTGCTCCGGCACGTGTACAAGGTACAGGTGCTGCCGAAAGTATTGCAGGCAGTTTGAAATTATTAAATGAAACTCCTTCCATAGATGTGATAATTCTTGCCAGGGGAGGCGGATCTATCGAAGATCTATGGGCATTCAACGAAGAAATTGTTGCCAGAGCTGTGTTTAAATCAAAAATTCCGATTATAACGGGGATCGGACATGAGATTGATTTTACAATTGCAGATTTTACTGCGGACCTGCGTGCACCGACACCATCTGCTGCAATGGAGCTTGCTACTCCTGATAAAAATGAAATTCTCGGAGCATTAAATGATTTCCTTCTTGCTTCCTCGCAAAGAATAAATTTTCTACATAATCAGCTTAAGAAAAAATTTGAGAAAATAAGGTGTTCTTACGGATTTAAGGCACCCCTGGATCTGGTCCGGAGGAAAACACAGTTTCTGGATAACAGTATTTATATGCTGTCCCGGAATATCGGCCAAAAGATTTTAATCGGTAATAATAAAACGGCTTTGCTCACCAAATCCATTGAAGCGCATGATATAATGAGACCATTAAAAAAAGGATTTGTTCTGGTAAAACAGGATTCAAAGTTTGTTACACGTTCCGTATATTTCAATCATAAAAAAAGTGCATTATTGCAATTTTATGATGATGTAATCTCAATAAGCCCAAATGAAAAAGGAGAATAAAACCTTTTTTAAGGATAAATTAAGATATGAGTCAGAAAAAAAATAATATTTCCAATCAAGGCTTTGAAGCAAATCTGGCAAGACTGGAGGAAATTTCTTCCATGCTGGAAGGAGATGAGATAGGGCTTGAAAATGCGCTCACTCTTTATGAAGAAGGGATTGAGCTTTCCAAAAAATGCATTGCTGTTTTGAAAAGTGCTGAACTGAAAATAACCGAACTAAAAAAACAATTAGATACGTTGACATCTAAACAGAATGAACTTTTCGAAGAATAAGAGTGACTAAGATAAGGATGAAAAATATTTCCAAGATACCGGAGCTTTGTTAAAATGCCAGACGAAATAAAATATTCTATACTCTCCAAAATTAATTACCCGAGTGATATGAGGAAATTAGAGCTTGCTGATTTAAAGCAGCTTTGCAGCGATATCAGAGAATATCTTATCGATACAGTATCCGAAACCGGAGGACATTTCGGAGGGGGACTCGGAGCAGTGGAGCTGACTGTTGCCGTCCACAAAGTATTTAATACACCTGAAGACCTGGTGGTATGGGATACCGGGCATCAGGCATATCCCCATAAAATTTTAACGGGCAGAAAAGATGCTCTGAAAAGCATAAGACAGCTGAACGGCATTAGCGGATTTTTGAAGAGAACGGAAAGCGAATATGATACATTCGGCGCCGGGCATGCATCCACCTCAATTTCTGCTGCGCTGGGGATGGCTGTTGCAAGAGATTTTAAAAATGAAAAAAGGAAAGTCGTTGCGATTATTGGCGACGGTGCAATGACCGGCGGAATGGCGTACGAGGCCATGAACAATTCAGGAATAATTAAATCGGATTTGATCTTAGTTCTAAATGATAACAATATGTCGATTGCCCCGAATGTATGGCAGCTTTCAAATTATTTTACCGAAATGATTGCGCATCCCGAATACAATAAATTTAAAGGACAGATTTGGGATCTTACCGGGAAATGGGAACACTTCGGAGACAGGCTAAGAAAAATTGCCGCCAGGCTTGAAGGCGGAATTAAAGCAGTAATTACTCCCGGAATACTCTTCGAGGCGCTTGGTTTTAGGTATTTCGGTCCTGTCAAAGGGCATAATATTCACCACCTCGTAAAAATATTTGAGCAGGTAAAAGATTTAAAAGGACCTATTCTGGTTCATGCTATTACCGAGAAGGGAAAGGGATACATCCCGGCGGAAGAACATCTTCAGAAACTTCATGCCTCTACTCCGTTTGATAAATTAACCGGCAAGGCTTATAAAAAAGAAGGTTCACGCCTATCGTTTACATCAATTTTTGGAAATGCTTTGGTTCAGCTAGTTAAAGAGAATCCTTACATTGTCGGGATTACCGGTGCAATGCCGGACGGAACAGGCCTGGATATTCTTCAAAAAAACTTTCCAAAAAATTATTTTGACGTAGGCATCGCTGAAGAGCATGCTGTAACATTTGCGGCAGGACTTGCGACGCAGGGGATCATCCCTGTCGTGGCTGTCTACTCTACTTTCCTGCAGAGAGCATTCGATCAGATAATTCATGA
>CAYSGP010000489.1:0-4574 GCA_964430095.1 uncultured Ignavibacteriaceae bacterium | reverse complement strand
TAAGGACGGGAGCCGGGCATCCGTCCGTCGAGATGCCTTGAATAATTTTCAATTCCTGAGCAATATCCGATCTCTTTCATCATTTCCAGATCGAAGCGGGTTCTTTGTTCAATTCTCTGTGCCTCAAGATATTTTTCCTGTGAACGGAAATACTTTAAGCGGTCTTCCAACTCAAGTTCGATATTATGAATTGCCTGCTGCATTTTCGTTCTATCAGAAACAAAGTATTTAGCCGGATAAATTGCAGAGGATTCCACCTCTCTAATAACCTGCCCGCTGACCGAATCAATTACACTCAACTTTTCTATATTATCATCCCAAAATTCAAGTCTAATTGCTTCTTCGTTCTGATACGCCGGGATTATTTCAACCACATCACCTCTAGCCCGGAAGGTACCTCTCGTAAATTCATAATCATTCCGGACATAATAAATATCGATAAGATCATGCAGCAGTTTTTTGCGGGAAATGCTTTCTCCTTTTTTTATAAAAATAATCTGTTTAGCATATTCCTGAGGTGCACCAATGCCATAAATACAGCTGACACTTGCGACCACTATTACATCTTTTCTGCCTTCGATCAATGATGTAGTCGCTTTTAAACGAAGCCTGTCTATTTCCTCATTCACAGAAAAATCCTTTTCAATATAAAGATCGCTGGAAACTACATATGCTTCCGGCTGATAATAGTCATAATAACTTATAAAAAACTCAACGGCATTTTTTGGGAAAAAGCTTTTAAACTCAGAGTACAGCTGAGCAGCCAGGGTTTTGTTATGCGAAATAATAAGTGTCGGTTTGTTAACTTGTGCTATTACATTTGAAATTGTAAATGTCTTACCGCTGCCGGTGACCCCGAGAAGCGTCTGGTATTTTTCATTACTCTTTAAACCCTCCACCAACTGATTAATTGCTTGAGGCTGATCGCCGGAAGGTTTATAAGAAGAGACTAATTCAAACTTATCCATAAGCTTATTCTATTTGAACTTCAACTGCATGAAAATAATCCGGGTGAAGATGACCTTTTAAAATTATTTTTTCAGCAGATTGAATATCTCCCGGAACATTAAGCGGCGCCTGAACCAAAACTTCAGTGCCATTATTATCGACAACATAAAATGTCGCAACCCCATTTTGAGAATCCTTAGTTACTCCTTTTTCGGATAATACTCTTACCTTAATATCCTTATTAGCCGTATTATTAGTATCAAAATCGGAAAAAGAGCCTAATCCCTCTTTCGGAGAAAAATATGTAAAATAGATTAAGACAATAATTGCAATCAGTAAAAGTGGTAAAATAAATTTTTGAATTAATTTCATTTATTCTTGCTGGTTTTTATTTATTAAAAAATAAATTTAACATAATTCCTTTAACCCAATTACTGCCGGTTCATTCTGAATTTTTACTTAAGATAGATTTATCAGATAAATTTTTGTGGATTATAGAATTGAACGAGTTTTTATCACGTTTATTTAACAACGCGAAGTTTAAAATATACTTCTTCAGGGGAGAATATTCCTGAGAAAAATCTTTCATAAATCACTGGTTCAATATTCAAAATAAAATCCATCCATTTTAAAACTGTAAAATGAGATGTAATAAATTTTTTCTCTATAATTTCAAATTTTGCGTTACCTTCATAATTAGTACGATGATTTAATTTCCACTTTTCATAAAACTTTAATTTTCGGTTCTTGAAATATTCGTAATTGTCAAAAGTTCTAATTGAGAAGGGAATCTTGTGATCCGGTTCACCAAAAAATTTAGTATTTAAAAAGAACGGTGCATAGACAATTATTAAAGCATCCGGTTTGGATATTCTATAAAGCTCAGTAATCACCTGATGAAAATTATTTAAATGTTCCAAAATATGCGATGCAAAAATTTCCTCAAAAGTATTATCTTCAAACGGGTAAGGAAATTTATTTATATCATGCACCAAATTCCCGCCGTAATCTACAATATCGAGGTTTACATAGCCTTGTTTTATATCTTTACCGCACCCTAAATTCAGCTTCATAATCAGATATAACTACACTTTTTAAAAATATTATTATATTTAAGTAAAATTAAATGTTCTTTTACAAAATAAAAAACCCCCGGAAACGGGGGTTTTCAAATTTTACTGGTTTTTGATTTTTATTAGTTCATTGAAACTATGGGGAAATTAACTCCTTTTAAACTAACTTGTTCAATATTGACCTTTGCAATACCCTTATCCAAGATATCAAGTTCCAAGGCTGCTCCTTTGGAAAGGTCAAGCTGCCTGCCTCTGATATAAGGACCTCTATCATTGATCCTTACGATAACGGACTTATTATTTTTTGGGTTAGTGACCCTCAATAATGTCCCAAATTTTAGAGTTTTATGGGCAGCAGTCAAAGCCATCTGATCGTAGATTTCACCGTTAGCAGTACGCTTACCGTGAAATCTGGGACCATACCAGGAGGCTAACATTTTTCCTTTATCTATATAGTTCACTAACGTAGCCCCGATCACATCATCCTCATTTCTCATTTCGTTGGAATTACGAAAATCGGACTTGTTAGTGGCTATTGTAAATCCTAATAAAAATATCATAAATACCAGCAAAATTGATTTTGCTAAGGCTTTCAATAATACCTCTTTATTTAATTAAATCTTCGCCCTTAAAATTAAAAAACAGAGTCAAGAGTATTAATGAAGTGAGATACATAGGAAGGCATTTGGGTGAGATCACGATTATTAGACTATTTAAGTATTATAGTCGGTTCCCATGGTTACTGACTAACTTTTTAAAGAAATATATAGAGAATGTTAAAGTTTCAGCCTTCTTGTAAATAAGAATTAATTATAATAAATGATCCTACTAATGAAAAATTATTCAATCTAAATCTATGATGATCAAATAAAATTAGACCTCCTCCTTGGCATATATATTGTCCCCGGCTATTTCAATTTCTAATACAATGTTCCTAAAAAGGAATAAAGATGATAAAAGGAACAATCGTAATTAATAAAGATATCTGCAAGGGGTGTGAACTTTGCATTTCCGCATGTCCTCAAGAAAGTTTAGGTCTTTCCAGACAAATAAATATATCAGGATATAGATATATTGAACTTATAAAGGATAATTGTACGGGATGCATAAATTGTGCAATAGTATGCCCCGATGCAGCTATAACAGTTTATAGGCAGCCAAAAATAAAGACAAAAACAGTATAAACTTTTCATTTAGGACTATAAGTACTTCCTCAAAAGGGATATGTTCTAAAGGTCTATTGAAAAGGAGAACACTAAATGGACAAAATTAAAGAAACCCGATTAATGAAGGGGAATGAAGCACTTGCCGAATCTGCAATCCGTGCAGGTATTCAGGCTTATTTCGGCTACCCAATTACTCCCCAATCAGAAATCCTAGAATACTTCTGCTGGGAACTACCGAAACGAGGAGGAGTTGTTCTTCAGGCCGAAAGCGAATTAGCTGCTATCAATATGATTTACGGTGCCTCCGGAGCCGGAGCCCGTGTTATGACATCTTCTTCCAGCCCTGGAATTAGTTTAATGCAGGAAGGCATCTCCTATATAGCATCTGCCCAGCTTCCTTGCCTAATTGTAAATGTAAACAGAGGCGGTCCCGGGCTTGGTACAATACAGCCATCTCAAGGAGATTATATGCAGGCAGTAAAAGGAGGCGGGCATGGAGATTATCATTTGATCGTATTAGCTCCTGCTTCGGTTCAGGAGATGGCGGATTTTGTATTTGATGCATTTCGATTAGCTGAGAAATACAGAAATCCTGCAATGATCTTAGCTGATGGTGCATTAGGTCAGATGATGGAAAAAGTCATACTTCCCATAGATGGATCTTTAAACAAAACGGATATAAGCTGGGCAACAACAGGAAAAACATCTGATAGAGAGAGAAATATTATAACCTCACTATTCATTGAGCCGGAAAAGATGGAGCAAATTAACATAGAGCTGCAGGAAAAATACAAAAAGATGCAGGATGAGGTTAGATTTGAAAATATTCAAACTGAAGATGCCGAAATTTTATTAGCTGCGTTCGGATTAGCTGCAAGGATATGCAAGAAAGCCGTGGAAATATCAAGGGAAAAAGGGATTAAAGTAGGATTAATAAGACCAATAACCCTTTATCCATTTCCGTACAAAGAAATTGAGAAACTTTCCAATAAAGTTGAATCGGTTATTGTTGTAGAATTAAATGCAGGGCAAATGGTTGAGGATGTGAGATTAGCTGTTAATGGACAATGCCCAGTTGAATTTACAGGAAGAATGGGAGGAATGATTCCATCTCCGGACGAAGTTGCTGCGAAGATTGAGGAGATTTCAGATAAGATAAGCTGTTTACCAAATACTAAATCCGGGAAATAATATGCAAGAAGAAATAAAATTAAACGGCTTTGAATTAGTTTATAAAAGACCTGCAACATTGACAGAAACTCCCTTTCATTACTGTCCGGGATGCGGGCACGGAATAATACATAAAATCTTAATGGAAGTAATTGAAGAAACAAATATTCAGGATAAAGTAATTGGAGTAGCTCCTGTAGGCTGTTCGGTATTTGCA
>CAYSGP010000488.1:0-7616 GCA_964430095.1 uncultured Ignavibacteriaceae bacterium | reverse complement strand
TTTTATTTAAATATATTTTAATTAAAACTTGCGGTTAGGACTGTGATAAGATATATCGCTCTCTTCAAAAAGTGTTTAAGCACAGTTATTGAATTGTAATCTAAAATGGGGTAAGTTGGATTCTCAATTTTTACTATTTCCGAATAGCAAGCATCCGGATGCCGTTCAGGAATTTACGGCACCTAAATATATTCAACCTAAATTAATAACTAAGATAATCTTCTTAAGATCTTTATTTTTTTAACAAATGAATTTTAACTGAACATGGAATTAATTTCTAAAAAACTTGAATCCCGGATCCAAATATGGAGAGATGAGGTCAAAAAAATTCATGAAAAATGGGGAGAAAAAGTTATATCCAAAGTCACTGTCTCCCAGGCCTACGGCGGTATGCGCGATGTAATTTCTTTGATCTGTGACACATCAAGGGTACCTAATGATAAAGGATTAATCATTAGAGGAATTCCGCTGAAAGAGCTGCTCGGCAGAAGTCCTGAAGAAGTTTTTTTTCTCCTGCTTACCGGAGACTTTCCGGATAAAGATGAATTGAATGAAATCAAAAATGAACTGAAGAAAAGAAAGGAAATTCCTTCATACGTATGGAACATTATTAAATCCATGCCTGAAAATTCTCATCCGATGACAATGTTAAGCACTGCAATCGTTGCTATGCAGGGTGAATCACGTTTTTCAGCTCAATATGAAAAGGGAATGAAGAAAGAAGATTATTGGAAGCCTACTTTAGAGGATGCGTTCAACATAGTTGCAAAAATTCCGGCAATAGCAGCTGGCATTTACAGGGTCAGGTATAAAAAAGGAAATATAATTGAACCCGATAAGCAAGTTGATTTTGCAGAAGATTTTGTCCGGATGCTGGGGCTTTTCAGCAATGGAGATGCAGCAATCGGGCAGTTTAACGAGATGATTAAAATTTATTTAATCAGCCACTGCGATCATGAAGGAGGAAATGTAAGCGCATTTGCCTCGCAGACTATAAATTCCACATTATCAGATCTTTATTACTCGATTTCAGGAGGATTTAATGGATTGGCTGGTCCGCTGCACGGATTAGCCAACCAGGAATGTGCAAGATGGCTTTTGGAATTAATGAAAAGATTCGACGGGGCTCCGTCTAAACAGCAGCTTATTGATTATGTATGGGAAACAATTAATGCCGGCAGGGTCATTCCGGGTTACGGCCATGCAGTTCTCCGTATTACCGATCCCCGGTTTGAAGGATTTTTAAATTTTGGAAAAGAATATTTCCCGGATGATCCTTTATTTCAGACTGTCGTGAATTTATTTGAAGTAATTCCGGATCAGCTGAAGAAAATAAAAAAGATTAAAAATCCCTGGCCTAATGTTGATGCGATTTCAGGATCGATGTTATATCATTACGGCTTAAAAGAATTATCGTTTTATACAGTGCTTTTTGCTGTTTCAAGGGGCATAGGATTAACTGCACAGGGAGTAATAAACAAAGCTATGATGAATCCTCTGCTTAGACCAAAGACTGTAACAACAGCGGAAATAAAAAAATTAGTCAAGTCTTCTAAAAAAGAATCTTAATAAATAGTTCTTTTACTTCTCTGAAAGAAATTTATTAAGAAGCTGAAAATATTTTTCCCTTTCCTCTAAATAAGGGTTATGACCGCTCTTTTCGAACATTACGAATTCTGCCTGCGGCGCATAATCTTTAAACTTAATTGAAAATCTCGGAAGAGCAACCCGATCGTACCGGCTTTCAATTATCAGCAAGGGTATTTTTATATTTTTTAGCTTTGTTCTGAAATCCAGCCTTGCAACATCTCCGCCGATTATAAAATCTCCGTCATCACCGACTAAAGTATAATACACAGTTGTATTAATTATTAGAGAATCTGATGTTGCTTTGGCAGCGTTGGAAGCATCATAATAGTACAGCAGCCCGGAGGGAAGAATATAAGCATTCTGGTGTTCAAGTGAACTTGAATGAAAGCCCTGATCTCTAAGTTTCATTAATTTCTCCCAGATTTCAGGGTACTGGTTTCTTAATTCATAGTTGCAGTTATCGTTATTAGCCTGCCACATTTCCCCGCTGTAAAGCGAATTTGAAAGCACCAGCTTTTCAATTGACCCCGGATATTTTAATGCATAATCCTGGGCAACCATCCCGCCGTACGAGTGTCCGATTATTATCCATTTTTCATAACCGAGAGCTTTGCGCAGAAGTTCAATATCTTCAACGTCTCGGTTAAAAGTGTATTCGGTCGAATCTTTAGCCCTGTCGGATTTTCCTCTTCCGAAAGCATCGAAATATATTACTTTATAATTTTCTGCCAAATCGGAAAACCACGGATGAAAGTAGGTATGCGAATTGCCCGGTCCTCCGGGAATAAGCAGAACCGGCTTGCCGGTACCCTCGGTTTCATACCATATTTCCGATCCGTTTATTAAAACATAATTTCCTTCAGGATGTTTTATTCCGGAATTTTGTGCCGAAATTTGTGTACCGGCGGATAGAAAAATCAATATCAAAATAAATTTTATAAAATAAATATTTTTCATTGTTACTCCTTATTTAAATAAAAATGATTTTTTTTTGTTTTTAATTTACAGTTATTCTATATTGCAACACAAAAAAAGAGAGAATGGCTTCAGGGAAAAAGGTTAAATTTATATTTGTTACCGGCGGTGTCGTTTCCTCCTTGGGAAAAGGTATTACTGCCTCCTCACTTGGTCTTCTTCTAAAAGCACGCGGCTTCAAGGTTACAATCCAGAAATTTGATCCGTACATAAATGTAGACCCCGGGACAATG
Organism: uncultured Ignavibacteriaceae bacterium; assembly: GCA_964430095.1. Taxonomy (GTDB): domain Bacteria; phylum Bacteroidota; class Ignavibacteria; order Ignavibacteriales; family Ignavibacteriaceae; genus DATKLQ01. Next base: position 4,818 of record CAYSGP010000488.1, on the reverse strand, counting down.
AATCCCTTCCAGCATGGTGAAGTTTATGTAACCGATGACGGTGCAGAGACTGATCTGGATCTCGGACACTACGAGCGCTTTCTTGATGTTAATATGACCAAAGCAAATAATACTACCACCGGACAGGTGTATAACGAAGTTATTACTAAGGAAAGGAGAGGCGATTACCTCGGTGCAACCGTTCAGGTTATTCCTCATATTACCGATGAAATAAAGCAGAGGATGACCAAGCTGGCAGATCTCGGCGAATACGATATTATAATCAGCGAGATCGGCGGTACCGTAGGCGATATCGAATCTCTTCCATTTATTGAAGCTATACGCCAGCTTATGCTTCAATTCGGAAGAAAAAATACTTTAAGTATACACGTAACTTTAGTTCCTTACATTTCTTCCGCCGGCGAAGTTAAAACAAAACCTACTCAGCACAGTGTTAAAAATCTTCTCGAGCTTGGTATCCAGCCGGATGTATTAATATGCCGATCCGAAAAAAAGCTTCAAAAAGAAATAAGAGATAAGATAGCTCTTTTCTGTAATGTCGATTCAAAATCGGTAATTTCAGCATATGATTGCACTTCAATTTATGAAGTCCCCCTGGTATTCTGCAAAGAGAAATTAGATCAGCTTGTGGTAGAAAGGCTTAATCTTCCGGACAAGAAGATTAAACTTGAAGACTGGGAAAATCTTGTTGCAAGAATTAAAAATCCTGCTGCCAGCATCGAAATCGGATTAATCGGAAAATATACTGAGCATCTTGATGCATATAAAAGTATAATTGAAGCGTTCGTACATGCCGGTGCCGAAAATAATACGAAGGTTCACGTAAAGAATTTAAGGGCAGAGGATTTTGAGTTTGAAGAACCGGAAAAACTTATTAAAGGCTTAAGCGGAATTTTAGTAGCTCCCGGTTTCGGCGAAAGAGGAATTGAGGGAAAAATAAAAGCAATTAAATATATAAGGGAAAATAATGTACCTTTCTTCGGTATATGCCTTGGAATGCAGTGCGCCATAATAGAGTTTGCCAGAAATGTGTGCGGGATTTCCAAAGCCAACAGCTTTGAGTTTAAAAGAAATAATTACAGTGTAATCGATCTAATGCCCGATCAAAAGAATATAAAAAATATGGGTGCAACAATGAGGCTGGGTGCTTATCCCTGCAACATTGAAGAAGGTACAAATGCTTATAAAGCCTACAAAAGCACTTTTATATCCGAAAGGCACAGGCACCGGTTTGAAGTAAATAATAAATTCAGGAAGGTTCTTTTAGAGCATGGAATGGTTTTTCCCGGTCTTTCTCCGGATAGGGAACTTGTTGAAATTATGGAATTGCCCGGCCATCCCTGGTTTCTAGGCTGCCAGTTTCATCCCGAATTGAAATCCCGCGCCACTAGAGCTCATCCGTTATTCAGAGAGTTTGTAAAGGCTTCACTTAAGTATGCTGAGGAAAAAGAATTATTGGTTTCTTCAGTTTGATAAAATGATTAATGCTCAATTTTTATGAAAATATTTTTTGAAGCCTGTTCCAGTCTTTTGAATATAAAACAGGGGTAAATAAAGCACTGTCTTCGGTACTTTTTTGATCCGGTTTATCAATAAAAATCTTAGCGCTATGAATTCTAAAATTTTCTGTTCTGTTTTCAGCTTTATTTTCATAATTATTTTTTTGACGTATCAGACATCTGCCCAGCAGCAGATTGAAAAGCTGATTAAAAAAGGACTCGAGTTTAATTATAACTTTAATTTTAAAGAAGCTTCGGAAACTTTTCAGAATATTATTAAGAAATATCCTGAAGACCCAAGAGGATATCATTACCTCTCCAGCACTTATTTGTGGTATTACCTAAGCAATAAAGATGAAAATGATTTTAATGATTTCGTTTCCTGCTCCGACCTAGCTATCGATAAAGCTAAGATAATTCTTGATGAGAACGGAAGCAATGAAAATATTCTTTATACACTAGGGAATACTTATACTTACCGGGCAATTGCTTTCGCTAAAGCCGGAAATTATTTGGATGCAGCATGGGCTAGTAAAAAATCGGAATCTTTTCTTAGTGACTTGATAGAGTTGAATCCTCAGTTTTATGATGCGTATTTAGGTTTAGGCCTTTATAACTTTGCATTCGGACAAATCCCCTCCGCATTTAAATGGGCATTGAACCTTGCCGGTATTACGGGGGACAAAGATACCGGTATAAAATATATTAAGCTTGCCGCATCAAAAGGAAGCATTGCTAGGATTGAAGCTCACTATTATTTATCTCAAATTTATTCGGAAATTTTGTTCGATTATGACTCTGCCGGCGTATTTTTAAAAAAGCTTGCTGCAAAATATCCCGGCAATATTTTGTTCAATTATTCCTTTTCTGTTCTGGAGATGAAAAAGAGGAATCTGGCATCCGCGGAAAAGGTCCTATTGAAAATTACCAGGTCAGCTGCTTCGGCTGATTCCGATTCAAATGAAACAGAATACAACCTGAAATTCAGACAGCTTATTTCTCTTTCGAATTTTCTTCTTGGAGATTTATTATATAAAAGAAATATGTTTGATACCGCAAAGTACTATTACCGGAAGTTTATAGATAAAGGGATTGAAAATGATTATAAAGGAATTGCGCATCTTAGACTCGGTTTGTGCTGCGAGCTTACCGGGGAAAGAGAAGCTGCGGTGAAGAATTTTAAATTAACAAGCAAGGGGAATATGGATATTGAGGACGATATATTTGCCAGAAGGAAAGGGGAGATTTATAGTTCCCGGACTTTGGATGAGAATGAAATATATTTAATCACCAGTGCTAATCTTATTGACGATGGAAATTATCATGCTGCTTATGATTCATTATCGCTTTTATTCAGCCGTGAAAAAGGTGAACCTCTGAAAGCTGAAACAGCTCTTTATTTAAGTGAAGCTGCATATTGTTTAGGAAACTATAGTGAATCTTTGGAACTTGCTCAATCTGTCGGAAAATTTAATTGCGGGAATGAAAGATGGATAAAACCTTATGCAGATTACTATGCTGCGCGAGCCAGTCATAAATTGGGGAACGATTTGGGAGCAAAAAATCTTTTAGAGGAAGCAGATGATTATACCGATTTTGATTATCAGAATAAATTGAAAAATATGATTTATTCGCTGGCAAACAGTCTTAATATACCATGAACTAAAATATCTTAAAACTTGTAATGAATTCTATAAGTTACCCGCATTCAGAGATAATTACTCTTTTAATTATATACTTCTTTCCTAATCCTTCTAAGAAAAAATATTATTTATTAAAGTATAACTGATTTATTGACAATATTTTATCATTTAACTAATTTTGTTCGATTTTTTAAATAAATTACCTTGAAAATAGCTGTATTCGTCTCCGGCAGAGGTTCAAATCTTCAAGCTATAATTAATTCCGATGAGCTAAGAAACCTTATTGAAATAAAGGCCGTCTTCAGCGATAAAATTGATTGCCCGGCTTTTGAAATAGCTAGAAGCCATTCAATTCCAACCTACGCGATAGGAAGTCCGCAGAGCGAGCATCCACCGAGAGCAATCTCCAAAGGACGGATCAGCTACAATGAGCTTTCCGATTTATTAATCCAATTTAATGTCGAATTAATTGTACTTGCCGGGTTTTTAAAACTGATTCCGGGTTATATTATCAATAGGTATAAATTCAGAATTATCAATATTCATCCCGCACTGCTCCCTTCTTTCGGCGGAAAAGGAATGTACGGGCTGAATGTACACAAGGCAGTTTTCGATTCTTCGGCAAAAGTATCCGGACCTACTGTTCATTTTGTGGATGAAACCTTTGATACAGGCAAAATAATTGCACAAAGATGTGTTGATATTTCGGAAGTTGCATCCCCCGAAGAAATTGCCGAAAAGGTTTTAAAATTGGAACATGAGATTCTTCCTTATGTAATTAGAAAATTTGCAGAGGGAAAAATAACTGTTATCGGCAGCAGGGTGATAGTAGTTTAATTTATTAATGTGTTGATCAATAAAACATTTTACTATATTCGTATTTTTTAGTTTCAAAATTTATTTAATCTCAGTTTTCGGAAATATTCATTCACCCCATCCATGGAGCAGCAGCATTTGAAAAAGTCAGCTTTAATTAGTGTATCTGATAAATCAAAGATTTTAGAATTAGCCGAATCATTAGAGAAACACGGATACGAAATAATTGCAACAGGAAAAACGGCTAAAACACTTTCTTCTTCCGGGATTAATGTAACAAGCATAAGCAGCATAACTGGTTTCCCTGAAATTTTCAGCGGCAGAGTAAAAACTCTTCATCCCAAAATTTTCGGGGGCATTTTATTGCGCCGGGATAATGAAAATGATTTTAAAGAAGCTGCGGAAAATAAAATCGCACCCATTGATGTTGTATGCGTTAATTTGTATCCGTTTATTAAAACAGCCGGAAACCCGGATTCCGATCTTGATACAATTATTGAAAATATTGATATCGGGGGTCCAAGCTTAATCCGTGCGTCTGCTAAAAATTATAAGTGCGTTTCTATCCTTACAAACCCGGACCAATATGATTCTTTTATTCAGGAATTGAATAAAGGGAGCATAACTATCGAAACCAGGGAAAAACTTGCGGCTGAAGCATTTGCCCATACTGCTTTTTATGATTCTCATATAGCCGATTTTTTCGAAAAAAAATTTTCTGCCTCAACAGATTCTCTTCGTCTGATTTACAAAAAGGAAAAATCCCTCAGATATGGAGAAAATCCTCACCAAAAGGCTGCCGTTTATGGTAATTTTTACAGTTACTTTAATATATTTCATGGCAAAGAACTTTCGTACAA
>CAYSGP010000487.1:0-7582 GCA_964430095.1 uncultured Ignavibacteriaceae bacterium | reverse complement strand
TTTTTTATATTGATTTCATATCCGGCTAATTTTAAATGAAAAAATTATATGTCATAATTAATATTACTCCCTCCGGCTCAAATTTTTGCCAATATTTAAACCGCATGGAAAGCATTCTAATTCTGCTTGCTTTATTATCTTCTCCATTGACAATATATTCTCAGAATCAACCTATTGCCGCAAATTTTTATAACGAATCATTCAATTCAATTAATAATAAAAGTCCGGATGAAAGATCTGATTTTTTGCATTTAATCGGATCGGTAGGTTATACTTTAAGCTCTCCGTTTCGATGGCAGTCTGAAGATTTCATAATGTTCGGCGGATTTAGTGCAGTCACTGCCGGTTCATTCCTTCTTGATGATGAAACAAGGACGGTAATGCTAAATAACCGGAATAAGGTTTATGATGGTTTAGCGCGGATAGGATTTTCTTACGGAGCACCGCAATATGCGGTTCCCGGTGCAGCGGTATTTTACCTGGCAGGCTTAATTGCGCAGGATGAATGGCTGAGAACAACGGGATTAATGATGGCCGAATCATTACTTAACATCGGGATTATCCAGATACCTGCAAGAATAATTGCCGGCAGGGCACGCCCGTTAACCGGAGAGAAAAATACCTCATTTATATTATTCACAGGCTATGGTCAATTCAGGAGTTCATTTATTTCGGGACATGCTGCAGTTGCATTTTCATTGTCAACTATTCTTGCCGAACAGATCGATAATATCTGGGTATCGATTGGTTTATATGCTTTGGCGGCACTTACACCGCTTTCGCGTTTATATGAAGACAAGCATTGGTTGTCGGATGCGGTAATCGGATCTGCAATGGGCGTTTTTATTGCAAATACAGTGATCAATTATCATAAGAATTATGAGGAGAAAGGAAAAAAGCTTTCCATAATTCCATCCGTAAATGCAGTTCTTTTATCGTATAAATTTTAAAATATAATCTGAATTATGATTATCCGCTTGGAATAAGCTTTAAGAAATAAAAAATTTAATAAAAATAAGGGATGCCGTCAATGAAAATATCTGAGTTAATTCCGCAGGATAAAATCATTCCCGGGTTAAAGGGAAAGAATAAAGAAGAAATAATTAATGAATTGGTTGATGTATTTAAAAATGATAAAAGAGTCTTTGACATTGATGCTTTGCGCAATGACATCTTTAAAAGGGAAAGAATAATGTCTACCGGAGTTGGAAACGGATTTGCAATCCCGCACTGTACAACTGATGTTGTAAAAGATTTCATAGCGGCTTTCGGTAAATCATCTGCACCGGTTGATTTTGATGCAATAGATAATCAGCCTGTTATACTGTTTTATTTAATTGCCGGGAACAATATTAAGCAGCACATGAAATTATTAAGCAGCATTGTCAAGTATATGAACAACGAAGTCAAAGAGAAATTATTAAGAGCCGGGAATGCAGAAGAGATACTTGCCGTCTTTAAAGACTTTGAGATGAAATATCCGGACAAAGCTGAATTAAAAAGTTAAAAGGAACTTGGATAATCATTAGAAACATATTAATATAGTTACCTTAAACTTTAGAATTGAATGCTGGAACCGCAAATTTCCATATCTGCAGAAAGATTTCTGAATCTTATCCGTTCCTCAAAGCAGGGGAAGCTTAAAATTTACATCGGAATGGCTGCCGGTGTCGGAAAAACCTACCGGATGCTTCTGGAAGCAAGGGAGATTCTCGAAGAAAAAGTCGACGTAATGATCGGGTATATTGAATCCCACGGCAGAAAAGAAACTATGAAGCTGATGGAAGGAATCCCGGCAATTGAAAGGAAAAAAATATTTTACAAGGGAAAGCTGCTCGAGGAGATGGATGTTGATGCAGTTCTTCTGCAGAAGCCTGAAGTTGTTTTAGTCGATGAGCTTGCCCATACAAATGTTCCCGGCTCGAAAAATGAGAAACGCTGGCAGGATGTAAAAGAATTAATTGAAGCCGGGATAAATGTTATCAGCACCGTAAACATTCAGCATATCGAGAGCATAAACGAGCAGGTTGAAAAAATCACCGGGATAAAAATAACCGAAAGAATTCCGGACAGTATAGTTCACTCCGCAGATGAGGTAGTAAATGTAGATCTGACTATTGAAGAGCTTATTGACCGTTTGGAAGAGGGGAAAATATATGATTTGAAAAAAGTACCTGTCGCGCTTCAAAATTTTTTTCAAAAGGATAAACTTCTGCAGCTGCGCGATCTCGCACTGAAGGAAGTCTCGCGCCAGATTGAAAGAAAAATCGTTAAAGAAATTCCGCTCAATTCTCGGGAAAGAATTAATGCCATTGTCACCGCGCTAAGCTCGAATTCTGAATCGGGAAGGAAAATTATAAGAAGGTCCTCCCGGCTGGCTGCCCTTTATAATTCAAAGTGGTATGTAGTTTATGTTCAGACTAACCGGGAAATGCCGGATAAAATAGACCCGGCTGTTCAAAGGCATTTATTAAATAATTTTAAACTGGCTGCGGAATTAGGTGCGGAGGTGGAAGAGATAAAAAGCAATGAAATTGCTAATTCAATTGTAGAATTTGCTAAAGCAAAAGAAGCTTCATTAATTGTGATCGGTAAACCGTCGTTCTCAATAATATACAGGCTTAAGCCGAAAAATTTATTCCGGGTGCTGGCATCTAAAGCCGCACATGAAAATATTGATATACTTTTAGTATCGCCGAAATGAAATCTATTAAAAGCAAAATAAATTTCGCATTGATATTTCTATTCGCAGTTACCCTGCTGCTTGGCGTTCTTGGTATTTTATTTATTGGTCAGCTTGCCCAAAAAACAAGGGGGACAATTCAGGACAATTATTCCTCGGTTGATTATGTAATTAATATGCTGACTTCCCTAGATGAGATGAATTCTTTCCAGATTAAAAATTTAAGGAATGTAAACTCTATAGATACAACAGAAATAAATAATTACCTGAAAACAAAAAAAATATTTGAACAAAACCTTCAGCTTGAATCAAGAAATATAACTGAGGCACGTGAAGGTGAAGCAGTCGGAGTACTTCATTCAGAATATATGGATTACCTGAGCATCTATGAAAAATCGAAGAAAAATAAATTAAATGCTGACAATGATTTTCAGACATTCAATAACAAGTACTTGTCCGTAAGAACGTTAATACTTGGAATTTATAAGCTGAACATGGATGCAATTACGGACAAAACAAATGAACTGCAGTCTACAGCCGATGAAGTGATTTTGTATATGTCTATTGCTGCCGTATTAAGCATCCTAATAACTCTTTCTTTTGCTTATACTTTCCCTTCAAAAATAATAAAGCCCATTAAAGAATTAACTGAAAGGATAAAATCGATAAGCGAACAAAAATATGAGCAGAAGCTTGAAATAAATACGAAAGATGAGCTCGGCGAGCTGGCATCCGCCTTCAATACTATGGCTGAAAGGTTAAAGCTTTATGAGGCAAAACATATTGATCAGCTTTTGTTTGAGCAGAAGAGAATTGAAGCAGTAGTAAACGGACTTGAGGACGGGGTTCTCCTTATCGATGAAAACAGGAAAATCGTTCTTGTCAATAATACTGTTCTTAAACTGACAGGTTTGCAGGAAAAAAATATTTTATCTCAAAACATCCCTGAGGTAGCTGCTTATAACGATCTCATGAGGGAAATCTACAAAACGGCTGTAAATATAAAATCGGAAAATTCAACGGAATTGAAGCCGCTTAGGATTATTCAGAATAACCGTGAATTATTTTATAAAATCGAATCGGAGGATATTAATACTTACTCGGAATTTACAAAAAGAGAAATGTTTATCGGCACCCTCATCATTCTCCGGAATATAACTAAATACCGGGAAATGGATAAAGCAAAAACCAATCTTTTAGCAACAGCTTCGCATGAGCTGAAAACGCCGTTATCGTCAATTAATTTATCCCTTAAGCTTTTTGAAGATAAAAGATTGGGAGAGTTAAATGAAGAACAAAGGGGAATAATCCAGGATATTAAACGCCAAACATTAAGGCTCTCCAGGGTAATCAATGAAATTCTAGATTATTCACAGATTGAAACCGGTAATATCAGGTTAAAATTTGCCTCCGTTAAACCGGAGGATATTATTGAACTTGGCGTAACTGCATTGATGATGCAGGCTGCAGAAAAAAATTTGGATCTCGATACTGAAATAGAAGAAAATTTGCCGGAAGTAAATGCTGACCTTGAAAAAATTGTATTCGTTTTTGTCAACCTCTTAAATAATGCAATAAGGTTTACAAAACCGAACGATAAGATTCAGCTGTCGGCACATATATTTAACAGAGAAGTTAAATTTTCAATAAAAGATCACGGACCCGGAATATCCAAGGAAGATCAGGAAAAGCTGTTCCAGAGATTTACGCAGGTGGGGAAAAAAACCAGGCAAGGCTGGGGTTTGGGCTTGGCAATTTCAAAAGAGTTTGTTCTGGCCCAGGGAGGTAAAATCTGGGTAGAGAGCAAAGAAGGGGAGGGGAGTGAATTTAGTTTTACCCTGCCGGTAACAAGACATGCTTAAACATAATTATGGGTTTATATAAGTTTTAATCAATTAAAACGGCCTGAGGAAAATATGGATTAAAGACTAAAGGATAGGGGAGCTGAAGTTTCTTTTACTCTATTAATAAAAAAAATTATTTCAGCTAAATATTAAAAGCCTCATTTATTTTTCGGCAAAGTTCAGAGGTAATCACCGGTTTACTGACCAATGGCATGCCTTCCAATTCCTTTAAGTCTTTCGAGAATATATCCGGAGTATAAGCAGATACAAAAATTATCGGTATATCTATTTTCGATTTTATTGAACTGGCAGCTTCAACACCGTTCAAAGGCTCGTTGAAATTTATATCCATTAAAATCAAATCCGGTTTTGAATCTAATGCAAAAGTTACTGCTTCCGCAGCGGAATGAACTATATTCACGTTGCTGTAGCCCAAATCTTTTAAAGTCCTCTTTAAGTCGATGGAAATAATAGCTTCATCTTCAGCAATTAGTATTCTTTTATCCATAAAAACCTTATCAATAAGAGTTGAATAAATTCTTTACGGCCGGTCAGAATTAACAAAAATAAATTGAAAATGAATTTTACAAGTATTTAATATTTAAATGAATTAGAAATGAACCTTCTGCGTACAAGATATGGATAATTATTCAAAATTTTATAATCAATATCACAGCATTAAAAAAAATAGTCACGAGAATACATGATGCGCTCTAATTCATCCTAATTTACTTCATCATTTTTAATTTTTTTTCCTGTCATTTGGGAGCGGTCACATCTTCCGGCCTAACAAGATTATTTAGAATCTATATTTTATACCGTCTTGTTCAGGAAATATTTTTAAGGATTGTTTATTATACAAAGCAAACTTTTCGGTTAAATTATTTGTTCTCTATAAATATTAGATAATTATTCTAAGAGGAATATGAATGACCGGTAAATTATTATCTTCTGTAATTTTTATACGATTAATGATCGGAGCAGTGTTCCTATCGGAAGGAATTCAAAAATTTATATTTCCCAATGAATTAGGTGCAGGAAGATTTTTAAAAATCGGATTGCCGTGGCCTGGATTCTTTGGTTACTTTGTCCCTGTCTTTGAGATAACTTGCGGAGCATTAATTTTAATAGGCTTATACACAAGACTTGCTTCAATCCCTCTTATAATAATTATTCTGACGGCCATTATATCAACCAAAATCCCGATCCTGATACATGAAGGCTTCTGGAAAATGGCGCACGAAGCCAGAACTGATTGGTCAATGCTTCTCGGTTTAATCTTTTTATTGATCGCCGGTTCAGGAAAATTCTCCTTAGATAATATTTTATCTAAAACGTCCTCAAAAACTTCCCAAGTTAGTCCGGAATTATGAGCGGCATTGAATCGAAACAGCATTCCGGGAAAAATCTTCCGGAAGTAATAAAATTATTTCTGAAGCTCGGATTAATTGCTTTCGGCGGTCCAGCAGCACACATAGCAATGATGGAAGATGAAGTAGTAGCAAAAAGAAAATGGATAAGCCGGCAGAATTTTCTTGATTTAATCGGGGCAACTAACCTGATACCGGGGCCCAACTCTACTGAAATGGCAATCCATATAGGCTACATCAGAGCCGGCATTCCGGGATTAATCGCAGCAGGTACATGCTTCATTTTACCGGCAGCTCTGATAACCGGAGTTTTTGCTTTCCTCTACGTTAAATACGGGAATCTGCCGGAAGTGAAGCCGTTTCTGTACGGAATTAAACCGGCAGTAATCATAATTATTTTGAATGCGGTTTACCGGCTGGGGATTTCGGCAATGAAAGAACAGCATAATCAGCCGCTAAAATGGAAATTAATTTCAATTGCCGCATCGGTTGCGGTTATAAATTTCTTAGGAGTTAATGAAATATTTTCAATACTGCTTGGAGGAATATCCGGAGCTCTGTTTATTTATTTATCAGGCAGGAAAAATCAATTAAGCTCAATAATAATCCTTCATATCTTTTCCTTTTTTTCATTCTCATATCTTTTACAGAATACGGATAAGAATGAAGTGTCTCTGACAAAATTATTTTTAGTTTTCTTAAAAATAGGTGCGGTTTTATTCGGCAGCGGCTATGTCCTCGTTGCTTATCTTAATGGTGAAATTGTCCAGGGATTAAACTGGTTAAGCAGGCAGGAGCTGCTTGATGCAGTTGCGGTAGGTCAGTTTACTCCGGGACCTGTTCTTTCCACCGCAACATTTGTCGGTTATCAGATTGCAAGAGTCCCGGGAGCTTTAATTGCTACACTCGGAATATTTCTGCCGTCATTTATTTTTGTTTTGATAGTTAATCCGGTTGTTCCAAAGCTCAGGAGCTCCAGAATCTTTTCTATTTTTTTGGATGCTGTAAATGCAAGCGTACTTGCCGTAATGTTTGTCGTTGGAATAAAATTAGGAGCTCAGGTTTTAACGGAATGGCGGACAATATTGATTGCACTATTAAGCATTGCCGTATTTTTAACAGTTAAGAAAATAAATTCAGCATATATTGTGCTTGGCGGAGCAGCATTGGGATATTTATTTAATTTTTTTTGAGCAACAGTGTCTCGGCATTATTCTCTTTTTCATTCAATCATTCAATCTGAGCGCGGCATAGCCGGCAACCATGTTAAACGTTAATAGTTGATAGTTAATCGGCGAGCGTTGCGACAATTAACGATTAACCTGCCTTGCCGGCAGGCAGGCTTTTAACAAACAACAATATTTTGACCAAATTTGGCAAAATATTTTTGAGGATATCATTCATCCATTCACTGAATATTGCTCGTTGAACATTGAAAATTTTTTAAAGAAAAATAATTAAGCATTAAATTTTAGTAATTCATGATTTAAATCGCAGGTTAACCTGAAAGATGAGAATAATTAACTTTTAACAATTTACGAAAGCTAAAAAGTAGTTAAGAAAGATAATATATATTAGAATTAATAATCTCACTCCCTTCCTAAATTTTTAGTAAAATTATAAATTTTGGAAAGTAATTGAGTAGAAAATCCACAATGAAAAGACCATCCAGGATAGCAACGTTT
>CAYSGP010000486.1:0-3428 GCA_964430095.1 uncultured Ignavibacteriaceae bacterium | reverse complement strand
TTCTGTCTCAGTCAAAAAATCTTTAATATCATATGTCAATGAAGCAGAAAAAGCATGAGAGAGAATTGGAAAATTTCCACTAGTTTTGAGCATGCAGTAATTTCCTGCAGCAGCAAAATCATCAAAATGGAAAATATATCTCCCGATAAAACCGGTCTGTTCAGCATTATCTTTAAATGCATTCAAGTAGTAAGAATGAGGAAAGCCGGGTTCTTTTTTCGAATATTTGTAGTAACCCGTTAGACCAATGCTTCTTCCGCCGTAACCAAGTGCTGCCACTGATTCTGCTAAATAGCTTCTATCAATGGTATACAGGTTCTCGCTATTTTCAATTTGTTCGGAGCCGAACGGCTTTTTGATATTTCCGAATTTGAATTTCATTTTATCTATATAAGAAAAACTGGCAGAAAATTCCCTAAGCTCAACTCTTTGATCTTCAGAGTTCCCCCGGAAATCTATCTGTGCATCAATCTTATTATTTATTTCTATATCTGCCTGGAATTTTGCTTTAAAATAGGTCTCCTGATTATATTCAATTATTTTTATTTGATTTATGAACCGGTATCCGGCAGCTCCGTAACCGGAAAAGCTTATCTGCTGCGGCAAGATAAAATTAGGGACGGTGCCTAAAGTAAAAAAAAAGCAAAAAGTGATTTTTTTCATTATTGCCTTTAATTCAGGTAGGAAAATATTTTAAGGGAAAAGATACTCTTTAGATTAAAAAACGTCAAGTTCCAAAGTCTATGCTGGATTACACGAAAAAAAATCCCTGCAGGCTTACATCTGCAGGGATCAAATTATTCTGCTATTTTTTTAGTAATGTTAGAACTTCGTTACCACTTCAAACACTACATCAACGGCACCGTTCAGGGTTTGCGTTCCATTTATTCCCGTTACTGTAATTATAACCGTGAAGCATTTTTGATCATCAGGGAGAGAATTCAAATAAGTGTTGAAAGCCTGAATTTCATTTTGCGTTAATGTAATTTCATATTCGTCTGAAATATAATCAGCAGGAGTAAAATTTGTTTCCGTAAAATTAATAATAGTCGTTCCTGAGCTGTTAAGCACCTGGATATTTATCGTTCCTTCCACAGAATTATCGGAAATGGATATGGTTCGGTACTGAGCTTTGAGATAAGTGATGCTTTCCGCATTATCCTGGTATTCCTGGTAAGCTTCCGATTCACTCATGCAATATAGACCGCTGTCGTAATCCGAATCGGATCCTGTAACCGTAAAACCAAAAGTGACCGGAACATTTATGGGAAAAGTATTGAACTCATCGCAGCTCAAGATTGTAAATGATACAGCTGCAGCAAACAAGAACAGAAATAGATGTAATATATATTTTTTCATTTGATCTCCCTTTTATGAGATTTTATTTAATTACAATTCAAATGTTAATCCGCTTGAAATAACAGTCTGTGAACTAAAGCTTACATCGGCATTTAATACAATAACGGCAAGTTTAAGCGACGCACCTAAAACTGCCCTGAAACTATTATCACCGTCAATGGTGACTTTAACGTCTCGGTCTGCTTGTAAAGAAGGATCGCCGCTGCTGGGATCGCCGTTGATCGTATATTCAAGATCCATGCTCGATGATTCATACTGTAGTCCAAAGTAAGGAGTAAAAACCCCGAATGTTTTAGAAGCATGAGCATTAAATGCAAGGTTGCTTATATCGATTAAATTAGTTACGGTAAGAGTGCTGTAAAGAATCTGAGCCGAAAGATCAATAGGAAATGATGGGATATACTGGCTTATGCTGTGCTTTACTCCAATCCCGAACATATCTATATCGTTTCCTTCTGCGATATTAATCTTTGGAAGGTAGCGAAGGATTACCTCAGTACCTAAAAGGCTCAGACCAATTTGAGGGTATCCGACAGGTATGGATGTTTTATTTATTCCGGGAGGTGTAATAATGAATCCGCCTGGTCCGCCGTAAGCATTCCCTTTGTCTCCGTAAATCGTTGCTGTCGGTTCTGCAGGCCTGTCCGGAAGAACGGGGGTAAACTTGGTTTGATCATCGGGGATAAGAATCATCATTCCTTTTAAGCTGATGGAGAAGCCGAATAATTGGGGTACGCCGGCTGTATAAAAACCTCCGGAGTTCATTGCAGATCCTAAAGTTGTAACAAACGGTTTTACATATTTCTTAACATTATCTTCTCCCAAGACTGCGAACCTGTCTTCAATCTGCGCAAAATGGATTTGAGAAAATAACAGTGAAATAAAAACAGCCGTAAGAATTTTTTTCATAGAGCCCTCCTAAAAAATTTTAAAGTTTTGATTTTTACAGCCCAACATTGAATATTACAATCTCCTTAAGAAAAAGATTCAAAATTATTTATGCACTAGCGTAACTGTGTGAATATTAAATAAATGTAAGCATTTGCAACAGTGAGGCGTTCTACTTTCATGCCAAGAGCCATATCTTCATATTTGTTTGGCAGGTTAAATACCCATTAGCTCTTTAGCTCCTTTGAGGCTTGAATCGGTAATCTTTTCTCCGCTCATTAATTTGGCTATTTCCCTTATTCTTTCATCATTTTGCAGCTTTTTTAAACAAGTAACTGCTCTATTTTCAACAATTTTTTTCTCGACCGCGTAGTGATGCTCTGCTAAACCGGCTATTTGAGGAAGATGGGTGATAGCAATAATTTGGTGGAATTGTGCGAGAGATTTTAAAGCTTGTCCGACCTTCTGAGCAATTCGTCCGCTTACACCCGTATCGATTTCATCAAAAATTAAAAGAGGCAGCTTATCATTTTTTGCCAGTGAAGTTTTTAAAGAAAGCATAATGCGCGAAACTTCTCCGCCGGACGCCACTTTCGCAAGCGGTTTTGCGTCTTCACCGATGTTTGTTGAAATAAAAAATTCGACTTCATCGTATCCGTGAAAGTTATAACCGTAAGGCATTTCATTAATCAGAATAAAATTTTCCGATCCCGGTTCTGCTTCATGCTGATTAATTTTTACAAAGAACTTTGAATTTGAAATTCCCAATTCATGCAGAACCGACTGTACATCCTTCCGGATTCTCTTTGATGACTCAATCCTTTTTTTTGATATTTTCTCGGCAAAGTTTCCGCATTCTTTTCTTAAATTTCTGATTTGATCTTCAAATTGAGCTATTCTTCCGGAGAAGTTTTCGGCTAATTCGGCTTCTTCCCCGATTTTTCTCCTGAGTTCCAGGACTGCTTTTATTGTTCCGCCGTACCTTTTCTTTAAAAGATTTAATGAACCGAGTCTATCCCTTATTTTTTCAATGTGCTCAGGCTCGAGATCTAATTTAGATCTGTAGTTCCTGATATTTCCGGAAATATCATTTAATAAAGCCAAAGCAGTCTTGCATTCATTTTGTGAGTCTCCGAAGCTTTTATCTATCCCGGCTAATTCTTCAATTCCTTTTTTAATTT
>CAYSGP010000485.1:0-6050 GCA_964430095.1 uncultured Ignavibacteriaceae bacterium | reverse complement strand
CAAGGCCGTTACTGGATAAAAAAGGTATTATGAAAAAGAAAATTCAAATTCTGATAAAATATAAGTTAAAAGAACTATTTTTTTATTTTAAACTGCATTTATTTATTCCTCAAAAATTACTCTTATTATTGAGTCATTTAGCTGAAGTGTCAAAGTGGATTTCAAACAACAAAAAAAATGGCATGAATGATTTCTATTCAAAGAAAAGAAATTATAATAAACGGTTTGAACTTTATGAATATATTTTAAGGCATGAAGCAATAAATGGAGATATAGATTACTTAGAGTTCGGAGTTGCCAACGGCAATTCATTTAAATGGTGGTTAAACAGAATAAAAGATGATCAATCAAGGTTTTATGGTTTTGACACTTTTACAGGATTACCGGAAAAATGGGGGCCTTATAATGTTGGAGACATGAAACCAAAGGGAAATGTTCCGGAATTTCACGATAAAAGGTCGGTGCTTATTAATGGACTATTTCAAAAAAGTTTAAATGAGTTTTTAAATAAATATGATTTAAAAAGAAAAAAAATAATTCATATGGATGCGGATTTATATTCTTCAACCAGTTATGTGCTGCATTCACTTACACCGTATATCGGAAGAGGTGATATTATAATATTTGATGAGTTTAATGTTCCAATGCATGAATTTAAGGCTTTCTCGGAATGGACAAAAATCAATTATATTGAATATGAAGTAATAGCTTCTGTAAATAATTTTTTTCAAGTAGCGATCAAAGTAAAATGAATAATAATTATAATAAATCCACATACCGCAATTCAAATTTACAAAGGGAGACTGTCTTTTTTTGTTAAGGGAGATAATGCAATTCAAAATATTTTTCAAAACCTTTCTTCTTTGTTTTTAATGATAACTTCTCAACTTGATGGCCTTTTTCGCAATGCACCTTGTACTTACCGTATTAAACGACCTGTTCAAGGTAATTTAGTAAAAATAGTCTTTTCTTATTTTAGTATTTTCAAATTAATCCAAATACAACCATAAAGTTTTCACTTAATGGTACAGTTTATGTTACTTTAAAAATTTATAATACTCTAGGACAGGAAGTAACACAGCTTTTATCGCAAGAAATGAATGCCAGTACTTTTGCCATATATGCTTGTGCAGCTGAATATGAAGATACTATTAATGCAGTGCTTTGGGTAGTAATATCCCGAGTTTTAGATAATAGCTGATTCTATGCATCTTTAGTTCTACATCCGGATATTATTGAGAGGAATATCAGTTTATTTCCTATTCTAAGAGACAATTGTGAACCATTTAATTATAGTATACTTATCGAAGCAACTCAACACGATGCCGACACGCAGGTGGAAAAAGGATATTCTTCCCATTAAATCAAATTAAATATTTAATAAGAAAAAATATGATTCTAAAAAAAATACAAACTCCTCTACTCTATATAATCTTTTCCGTTGCAGGTATTTTGCAATTTCCATCCTGTATTTTTTTTACGGAACCGGAACCTTTTGAAAACAAAGATATACATCCGGCAGAAATAAAATATAAAACAGCAACCTTTGAAAATTATTCGCAGGATCAACAAGTTACAGGAGTTATTGATCTTCAATTTATTCCTGATTTTGATCTCAACCTTGTTAAGAGTATAAGCGCTTTTGTAGATTCGACAGAAGCAGGTCGCTTATCACTTGGATATATAAAACAAAATTCACCACAGCTAGGATATCAAATTAACATTGATACAAAAAGGTGGGCTGACGGAAAACATAATATTGCTCTTTACACTTACAAAATTCCAGGATTTAGCGATTCACTGGGAATAATGAACTTGCTTACCACTACCTTATATGTGTACCAAACCAGTTTGGTCTTTAATAATACCCCGCCAACAGCTCCGGAAAATGTAGTGGTGATACTTCAAAATAAAGATGCACATATCTCTTGGAACCCAACGAATTTAAACAATTTCAATTCATATCTAATTAGAAGAGATGGAAATGTAATCGCAAAGATTTATAATCAAAACACCTCTACATATATAGACACGACATTACCGGATTTTTATAGTGGATACTATGAAGTAGGTGCCTCGAACGGTGCAGAAACTCAATATTCGGAAAAGTCTAATTTTATCAAAGGAGAATCATTAGGGTTGAGTATTATTGATGCTATTGGCGGTTTAAATGATCAAGTTGTTTTTGTGCAATCAAATAACAATCTCACATCAGTTTCAACACAAAATAAGACAATTATTACTCAAGTTAATAATGGACATATTGGGTTATGGGCAAAAAGTACCAACAATGATACACTTTATTGCTGGGATTTCCAGCAAAACTTTTATACTTACACGGTTAATACCTTAAATCTTGTCCGGACACAAAGGATAAATCTTATAAATAATATAACAAGGATTAGCCAAATAGGTAGAATAGTGAGCGGGCCGGGTAATCAAGTGTACATGACAATTTCTGTACATAAACTGGACCAAGGTATTGTAACCCATGGTTTGTATACATTTGATAAGGATGAAACAGTATTTAATTTAACTAATGCTTTACCATTAGCCATACCAGACTATATTAATTATTTTACTGTTTCCCCAGATGGAGTCAATTTAGTGCTGCTGAATGATGAAAGAATTAAAAAATATTCAGTAAATAATGATTCACTGATATTTAATCTTCAGTCGACACCTACTGATTTTATCGGAGAACCCCAGTCAGATTGGAATAATTCAAGACTATTTCTAACGCATTATAAAACACTTGACGAAGGAGTTGCAGAAGCCTGGGATATGAATACACTGAATCTTATCAGAACTTACGAATTACCTGAACCAAAAACTTATCCTATTTATACTAGGGCGCTATTTGCAAATTCGGTACATCTATACATAGCATATGATCCAAACTCTCACCTTCTGGCAGAATATGATATAAATTCGGGACAATTACTACGTACCTGGAAGTTCTCATCTCAAATTATTTCGCTGTTTGGTTCAGAAAACGGCAGGTATCTTTTCGCCTGCACTTCCAGCGAACAATGGATTGTTGATTTAGGAGTCGCACAATAATGAAAAAGATTCTATTAATCATTTCAGTTTATTTGTTCTCATTTCAGTCTTTATTTTCTCAGCAGCAAATGGCTCCCAATTCATGGAAAGCATTTGTTTCCATCGGTTATGGGAATACCACATCGGACAATTTGAGCGAGTATTACACTCTTCTGGCAGAGAGGTATAGATATAACGGCCTACCACTCGAAACTCAAACGGAATTTGGTCCGACACTATTAGCGAATGCAGGAATTATTTACAATATACTGGAGAGGATTGGGGCAGGTATTTCTTTTGGATATTTATATTCTCCTGCCTATACTAATTACAAGGATTACGCCGGTACAGTGAAAATAAATGGATCAATAAGCAGTTATGAAATTTTGTTAAAGGTGCATTATATTACCGGGAAAATCGGAGACTTTTCAATCGTAATATGCCCGCAGTTTGGAGCTTCTCATGCATCTGTGCTTATTACACAAGAAGTAAGGTTTAATGATTATCAGCAATCCAATTATGACTGGAAAATGTCAAAAGGCGGATGGGGACCATGCGTCCAGGCTACTATTGGAACTTCTGTTAATTTGGGAGAATTCTTTGCCGGTTTCGAAGGAGGATATCGATATACCAGGATTCAAGTTGCAGAACAAATCGAAGAATCAACAACCGGAACTGCCGAAGTAATTCAAGTAATGGATATCGGTTTAAATGGCTTTATTTCTCAATTATCATTTGGAATTAAATTTTAATAAAATAAAATATTTAAGATTAGAAGATGGTTTTAATAAAAAATTAAAAACTTACTCACTTGGGGTTTAAAAAGGATCAGCCTATCTGCATACAAGAAAGGCTTCGTAGGAGTTGCCAGGTGCCATTCGCCTTGTTTCAGCTTTCGGTGAAGCGGACCAAGAATAAATTTTTAAAATATGGTTATAAAAATCGATGAAAAAATTTTTTTACTCTCCGTTCTTAATAAGTACATATCTTATTTTATTAATAATTATTCAGATTATTCTGATACAACCCGGTAATATCTTTGCCCAAAGCACTCCGCGGATTTTTATAAATGAAATTCTTTCAGCCAACCTTTCAACAAATCCTGATATGGTTGACTTCGGAGATTTTTCAGATTGGATTGAACTTTATAATGATGAAAACACAAGTGTAAATATCGGGGGATTTTATCTGACGGATGACTTTACTCAGCCGGCGAAATGGCAGATTCCTGCAAACACAATTATTCCGGCTAAAGGCTTTTATTTAGTCTGGGCTGATGGTTATAATGATGTTCCAGGCAAAACTTATATAAGAAGCTGGTGGCCCGATAATATTCAATTTACAACTCAATGGTGCCATACAAATTTCAAATTAAATAAAGATGGTGATGCAATTGGTTTATTTAATGCCGGCGGAAATAAATTAGACTCGGTTGTATTTCCAAGTCAGGTAATTGATGTTTCCTATGGAAGGAAACCGGATGGAAGCGGCAGCTGGTATTACTTTGGTGAACCCACACCTTCAGCATCCAACACAAGTATCGGAATTAGTACAACCGTTGTTTCTTCAAATGCTAATTTTTCGGCTGAAGGCGGGTTTTATCAAAGCCCTGTTCAGGTTATTTTAAGTTCGTCATCCGGGAATGGAATTATCCGCTATACAACGGATGGTTCGATACCGAAAAGCACTTCGGCACAATATATAAATCCGATCACTGTTAACTCGAATACTGTGCTGCGTGCAAGGGTTTTCGAGAATTCCAAACTGCCCGGCAAGGTTACAACAAATTCCTATTTTATAAATGAAGCAAGAAATTTACCGGTGGTCTCTCTAGTTACTAATCCGGCTTTGCTTTGGGATAGACAGTTAGGGATTTATTTAAATTCTTATAAAGATAGAGAAATACCGGTTAGTATTGAATATTTTCCGTTTAATTCCGGACGGGCATTTAACATTGATGCCGGTGCCGGGATTGGCGGCGAGAACATTTATCGATTTGCACAAAAACCTTTTAATATTTACCTGCGCTCCGATTATGGAAAAGCGCATCTGGATTATAAAATCTTCGATGATTTACCATATAAAAATTATAATGAACTTTATCTGCGTAACAGCGGAAGCGACTGGACCACTACAATGTTCAGAGACGGATTGATAGTATCTGTAATTAAAAATAAAATCTTAAATTCGCTGCAAGATTACAGACCGGCAGTAATGTACTTAAACGGGCAGTACTGGGGGATTAATAATATCAGGGAAAAGGTTAATGACCAATTCCTCATGATGCATTATAGCATTGATCAGAACGATCTTGATCACATTGATGAAAATAATAATGTATTAGCAGGCGATTCTGCCGACTATGTTAATCTGTTAAGCTTTGCGGGAAGCAGCGATTTATCAGATTCATCTAATTATAGCTATGTCGCTTCTAAAATAAATGTACATGATTTAATGGACTTTGTAATTGTCCAGGATTATATAGCCAATTCCAGCTGGGGACACAACAGGGAAATGTGGCGGGATAAAAAAAATG
Organism: uncultured Ignavibacteriaceae bacterium; assembly: GCA_964430095.1. Taxonomy (GTDB): domain Bacteria; phylum Bacteroidota; class Ignavibacteria; order Ignavibacteriales; family Ignavibacteriaceae; genus DATKLQ01. The sequence continues at coordinate 472 of CAYSGP010000485.1, read as the reverse complement.
AAAAATTGTGGAGATGGATACTAGTTGATATGGACAGGGGATTTGATGCTGCCAGAATTACCGCGAACCAGTTAAGCGATATATTTAATAATTTTGGTTTCTTCCGTCAGCTATGCAACAATAATAATTTTAAAAATGATTTTATTCAGAGATACTCCGAACATTTAAATCATACTTTTTCAAATGACAGAGCAGTTTACATCATAGACAGCATAAAATTGCTTATTGATAATGAAATGCCTCGCCACATTCAAAAATGGGGAACTTTAATTGATTCATTATCAATCGATGGAGGTTTTGGAAAGCATAGCGGTATCCCTTCTATGACTTTCTGGAATCAAGAGGTAGAAAAATTAAAAACTTTTTCCGTACAACGTCCGGCTTATGCAATCCAGCACTTAAATAATAGGTTTGGTCTTTCAGGCAGAGCGAATTTAAAAATAACCTCAAGTGTACAGGATAATGCTAAACT
>CAYSGP010000484.1:0-15530 GCA_964430095.1 uncultured Ignavibacteriaceae bacterium | reverse complement strand
CAGGATACGGCATAATGGGAATCATTTCTGCTAGAGAAGAAAATAATATGAAGCGGGGAAAGACTGTAAAAAATTTAGCATTTGTTTTCACCATTTTGTTTGCTGCTTCACTTTTATTTAACGGTTCCATTGCTAGCTGGTTTGCTTCAAGAGTAAATGAACATGCACAAAGTATTTCTCTGTCCCAGAAACAACTAGCCCAGCAATTTCAAGTCTTAGCAGATTATATGTCGCAAATGTTTGTGAGTGATTTACTTTTCGGTTTAGGATTCCTAATGTTAGCCTCCTGGTCAGCGTATGGATATATAAATAAAAGTCTAAGCATAGATACACTCATTCTTTTTTTTATAGTTTTAACTATTATTGATCTGTGGAGAATTGATGCTCGTGGTGCTAAGTATTCGGAACCGCTCTCTAAAGAGAATTTTTTTATAGAACCCGAATATATTAAAACCATAAGAGAACAAGGTGACAAAGCTCCGTACAGGATTATAAATCTAAAGCAAGACTCTTCCCCGGGCTCAATCAGCAATAATGCAAATTTCAATGCATATTTTTTAACGGAAGATTATTACGGATACTCCGGGATAAAACCGAGAGCTTATCAGGATATTATTGATATAATGGGACCGGTTAATGAAACTGCATGGAGAATGCTGAATGTTAAATATATCATTACCGGGAGCCATGTACCTTTAGATCAATTCCCTTACCTTAAATTAATTTCCGCTGGAGGTAATACTTTTATTTATGAAAATAGGAATGTCTTGCCTCGTGTGTATTTTGTAAATAAAGCGGAGCAGAAAACAGCCATGGAAATTTTAAATCTTATAAAACAAAATTCGTTCGATCCAAGGGAAATTGCCTATATAGAAGATCAAAATTTAAAGGTCTCTTCTTTAGACTCAACTTCATACGCTGAAATTACCAGATATTCAGATGAAGATATAGAATTAAACGTCAACGCCTCAGGAAATAATTTACTGTTTGCGGGCAACACTTTTACAAAAGGGTGGAAAGCATTTATTGACGGAAACGAAACAATAATCTATAAAGCAAATCACGGCTTTTTAGGTTTAGTTGTTCCCAAAGGCAGACATAAGATTTTAATAACTTATTCACCGGACAGCTTTTACATAAGCAGAATTGTTGTCTTAATTTTAAGCTCTTTAGTTATGTTGGGATTGCTGCTGGTGCTATTTAAATATTTAAACGATAGAAGAAAAATCAAAAACGCTCAGTAAGAATGTTATTCAATTGGCAGAGATTAAAGAAATAAATACCAAAATCAATTTTGGTTCGCAATCATTTAAAAAATACTTTTTAAATACATCATGGCTCTTCAGTCAAAGAGTATTCAAGCTTATAATAAGCTTTGCAATAAACATCTATGTAATAAGGTATTTAGGCCCGGCCGATTTCGGTCTTCTCAGCTATGCGTTGAGCTTTGTGGGGTTGTTTACCGCTTTTTCAAGCCTTGGATTAGATAATATTATTATCAGGGAATTAGTTAATGAACCAGGCAAAAGAGACGTTCTTCTGGGTTCTACATTTTTTTTAAAATTGTTCGGGGCATTCATATCTATCATTATAATTTTCATTACGTTATTCATTACTTCGGAAGAAAAAGAAAGTTCTATATTAATTTTAATAATTTCTGCCTCAACGATTTTTCAGACAGTCAATATAATTGAATCCTTCTTCCAGGCAAAAATAAAGGTTAAATTTTCGGCAATTGCTCAATTTGTCAGTTTAATAGTCTCAGCACTGTTAAAAGTTTTACTGATTTTATTAAAAGCTCCGCTGATCTATTTTGCTTTAGCATTTACGTTGGAGTTTTTGTTCATCGGAATCGGATTTCTTATTGCATACTCGATTAAAGAAGCGGCGCTTTTCAAATGGAGATTTAATAAGCAGACCGCTTCAAATTTATTAAAAGATTCATGGCCTTTAACTTTATCGGGATTAGTAATTGCGGTGTACATGAGAATAGATCAAGTGATGATAAAAAATATGCTGAGCGATCAAGAAGTAGGTTATTATGCAGCAGCAGTTAGGTTTACTGAAGCATGGTATTTTATCCCCACGGCAATATGCACTTCACTTTTTCCTTCAATCATAAATGCAAAGAAGATAGATCCATTATTATATTCAACCAGGCTTCAAAAGTTATATGATATTTTAACATGGCTCTCTTATGCAGTAGCAATACCTCTCACAATATTCTCAACATCTGTAGTAACTTTGATTTTGGGCAAAGAGTACCTTCCGACTGCCCCGGTATTGACAATATATATTTGGGCGGCTGTACCTGTTTCTTTGGGAGTTGCGAGCGGCCAATACCTTGTAAATGAAAATTTCACAAAGATGTCCTTCTACAGGACTTTTGCGGGAATGATTTGTAATGTGGCGCTTAATTTTATTTTAATACCGGTATATGGTATTATCGGTTCGGCCTTAGCAACCTTGATTTCATATTCGGCGGCTACATTTTCTATAGGATTTTCAAAAAAAACTTATAAACAGTTTCTAATGATGCTGAAATCTATTTTAATGATTAATCTGATCACTGCAATATATAAACGGCAAATAAAATTTTATTAAAATGATGAAGCTCAAGGATATACTTCCGGAAGGATTGTACTGCATAATTTTATCATTTTATAACAGGTACTTCAATTCTTTTATCAGCAAATGTTATTCTCAGGAAGGTGAGGATTTAATATTACAGCGTTTTTTTGGAGAAAAGAGAACCGGATTTTATATCGATATCGGAGCGCATCACCCTAAAAGATTCTCAAATACTTATATGTTTTATAAAAAAGGCTGGAGAGGAATTAATGTCGAGCCGCGACCCGGCAGCAAGAAATACTTTGATAAAGTCCGGACCAGGGATATCAATATTGAGGCGGCTATTGGCACAGATGTTCAAAAGCTGAGCTATTTCATGTTCAATGAGCCTGCACTGAATACTTTTTCTCAGGCTAATGAAGCGGAATTATTAAAGGATAAAAAATATAAATTGATAAAAAGAATTGATATCCAGACAACCACTTTGAAAAATATTTGTGATTCACACCTGCCGCCTGGTGTACAGATCGATTTCTTAACGATCGATACGGAGGGATATGATTATAATGTATTATTATCAAATGACTGGGAAAAATACAGGCCGCATTTAATACTGGTTGAGGATAAAGAGTTTAAATTCGAGGATCCTTACAAATCAAAAGTATTTAATTTTCTGTATGAAAGAAATTATAGATTAGCGGCAAAAACATTTAATACATTAATTTTTCAAAAAATAATTAATTAGGTTTCCCGAAAATTGCCCTGTTGAATTATAGTGATGAAATTCGAAATACCCATACTTTTTCTAATCTTTAACCGCCCTGAAACTACACAGTCGGTTTTTGACGTTATCAAAAAAATTGAACCGCAGCATTTATTTATTGCGGGAGATGGTCCGCGCAATGAAGAAGAAGTGGAGAAGGTCCAAACTGCAAGGAATATTATTAAATTAATTAATTGGCAGTGCAAAGTTAAAACCCTTTTTAGGAATACTAACTTAGGATGCAAAATAGCCGTCAGTTCTGCAATCGACTGGTTTTTTGAAAACAATGAACTGGGAATAATTTTGGAGGATGACTGTCTTCCGCATATTGATTTCTTTACATATTCCAGGGAATTACTTTTTAAATATAAAGATGAACCTAAAGTCATGCATATAAGCGGCTATAACGGATTGGATAAGGTTTTGATTAAAGAGAGTTATTATTTTTCAAAGTTCGGAACAATCTGGGGCTGGGCAACCTGGCGCCGTGCATGGAAAAATTATGACGTCGAAATGAAAAGCTGGAAAGAAACAAAAGAAAGTAAATCTTATAAAAATTTTTGTGATTCAAAAATTGAAGAATTATGGCGGATTGATCTTTTTGACAGAGTTGCAAAAGGTTTAATTGACACATGGGATTACCAATGGTCTTTTGCGAAACTGTTGAATAATGGTTTGAGTATAATTCCGGCAAATAATTTAATTACAAACATCGGATTTAATCAAAGTGCAACTCATACAGGGTATAAAAACCCTATTTCAAATGTGAAAGTGGAAAAAGGCGTTTCTTTCCCTCTTGTTCATCCTGAAAAGATTGAGAGAAACAAACAATTGGATAGAAAATTTTTTTACGGATTTGTTGTAAAAAATAAAATAAAAAATCGGATTAATAATATCTTTGGGAAATGATAGCGGAAGCACCTTCAGCCGAAATAGACATCATCAAATCAATTGCAAAAAAATTATCAAAGAAAGGTTTAACTAACGGAGATTTAAAATATTTTTTTAAACCGATTGATTACACAAGAACTGCGGAATTACCTGCTGTTTTAAATCAGTCAAAAATATTATATCAAAAAAATGAAAAACTGAACATTTTGGATGTAAGTTCTCCCCAAATATTAAGTGCTTCTATTGCAGAAATTTTTCCCTCATCGGAGATTACTTATGCAAATCCTTTTCAGGCGGAGCTGGATGAGATGCGTCGGATAAGCCGCCTGCTTGAATTAAAAAATATAAGTGTATTAAAAATAGATTTAACAAATGAAAATGATATAGAAAAAATAACTGTAAAGTATGACTATATATTTTCATCTTCTGTTTTTGAACATATCCATCCGGAAGAAGGAGGAGATATTCTTGCGGCAAAAAATATTACTAAACTATTAAAGAGCGGCGGATTGCTTCTGCTTTCAGTTCCATTTTATAAAGAAAGCTTTAATGAATATAAATACGGCGATGTTTATGCCGTAAAAGGGTCCGATAATGAAAGGATTTTTTTTCAGCGGTTTTATGATGAGAAAAAACTTAATACGCAGCTAATTAATCCTTCAAAACTTAGTTTGGAATCAATCCTATTTTTGGGAGAACGCTTCTATCATCCTAATAATATTCATAAGAGATTTGCCCAGCTGATGCAGAAAAGAATCAGCTCCTTAATATTCGGGAAATTTTTCTTTTTAATTTCCAAACTTCTCTTTTCATATTCCGGAAATTTTAAGGAATTAAAAAAACCTTATATTGCCGTAATGGCCTTAAGGAATATTCAATGATAGTTACTTTTATTACTACAGTTGAACATAATGTAGGAGATGATTTTGTACGTGAGGGAATTAAATACCTGCTCAGGCAGGTTCTGCACGGTAAAGAAATTATTTTTCAGAATATTCATAAGCATTCACCAATAACTGCCAGGCACGGATTTGAATGGTTTAAAGATCTTAGAATTTCCAAATTTAATTTCCCATCTCAAAAACTTGATAGACTATTGCCGTTGCAGCTCACCAAAGATAAAATACTTGAAGCTGATCTTGTAGTCCAGAGCGGGGCTCCGGTTTACTGGTGCCATAAAGAATTCGGAAGCCACTGCGCAGATAATGAATGGTATGATGTTTTGATTAGACGAAGATTTGCAAAAAACAAAAAGGCAAGGCTCCTCAATATTGCGGCAGGCTCATGCCAGGAATTTAAATCCAACGGAAGTGAATTTAAGGAATGCCCGAAGGATATCGATTACATAAAAGAGTTTTATGCCGCTTCCGGTTTAACAACGGTTAGGGACAAGCTTGCCCTAAATATTCTGGCTTCTGCGGGTCTTGATTCCGAATTAATTCCCTGTCCTTCTATCTTTGCAATCGATGAATACGGTTTGAAGCCAGTAGAAAGAAAATATTTAATAATGAACTACATGAATATCGGGGGTCATTATACTTTTGGCAAAAAGATTGAGAGAGGTAGATGGCTTAAAGAGCTGAAAAGTTTTTATGATTACATAAGGAATGAAGAAGAAGTTTTGTTTGTCTGCCATAGTAAAAAAGAATTCAAAGACGCTAAATTAATTCATCCTGATGTTAAGACGTTTTATTCGGATAATTTTATTGATTATATGAAAATATATGCAAATGCAAAGTACGGCATAATGAACAGGGTGCACGGAGCTTTCCTGATGGCAAGCTACGGAGCGCCTTCTTTTGTTATTGGGAATGACAGCAGGGCGACTATGACAAATGAAATTGGACTTGAAAGCATGTTTATCAATGATGTAGATACGCAGATATTGATAAATAAATATGACGATTTAAAAAAAATTAGCGAAGGTTTTAAAATAAAATTCGACTCAATAAAAAAACATGCTTACAGCAGGTACTACTCAGTACTTTCGGACGTCTTAAAGCCTTAAAAACAAATAACTCAAGTAAAATTAATGAGTTTTGGAATTAGAAGATTTTTGCTGCTCCTCTTCAGTTATATCAAATTTCTGTATTACTCTTTAATCAATCCCTTGCTAAAAAACTCTCCTGTTAAAACCGGTGCGAAAAAAGAACTGCTGATAATCAAATTAGACGAAATCGGCGATTATATATTATTCAGAAATTTTTTGAAATACTTTAAAGCTTCAGCAGAATTTAAAGATTACAAAATAACTTTATTAGGCAACTTAACATGGAAAAGCCTTTTCATTTTTTTAGATAAAGATTATGTCGATTTTTCAATCTGGGTAGAAAAAAGAAATTTTTTAAGAAATCTTTTTTATCGAAAAAGAATTTTAAAAACAACAGCAAAATATTATTACGATACAGTGATAAATTGTACTCTTTCAAGGAATTATTTTATTGATGATGCATTTGTAAATGCAGTTTACGCTGGAAACAAGTACGGAAGCAGCACCGACTTGTCATCTCAATTTGAATGGCAGAAAAAATTAAGTGATAATTATTATTCTTTGCTGATAAATATTAATGAAGATTATACTTTTGATTTTCACAGGAACAGGAGACTGGTTTCAACTATTTTAAAAACTGATCTAAATGAATCCCTGCCGGTTATTCAAATAAGTAACATTGCAAATAAAAGAATTCCAAATGCAAAGTATGCGGTTTTTTATGTAGGCGGAAGAAAAAATTACAAGGTCTGGGGGACAAGTAATTTTTTAAGTGCAGCCAGGCATCTAAAAGAAAAATATAATTTGAAAATTGTTCTAATAGGCAGCAGTGAGGATAAGAAATTATCAGCCGAATTTGAAAATAATTTTGATAAGGGAGATGTAATAAATTATACGGCAAAAACTTCTCTCGTAGAGGTTATAGAAATTTTAAATGGGGCAGAAATAATGATTTCCAATGATTCCGGGCTGCCGCATATAGCCGCGGCATTAAATACAAAGTTAATAGTGCTAGTCAACGGCACTCATTTCGGCAGGTTTTTCCCTTATCCTGCCGAAGCGAAAAATGTTAAAGCAATTTACCCTCCAGAAATACAAAATAATTTACAGGATTTTGAAAAACTGCGAAAAAACTATAAATATAGAAGTATTCTTGATATTAATTCGATTTCAATTGAAAAAGTGATAATCGAAGCTGATAATCTGCTCCAATAGAAGCAGGATTTGTTCAAAAATATCTTAAATTAATATATATTGTTGAAAATTAGGGCTTTTTCAGGGTACAAAATAATTCAATATCTTGAAAAATTTTTATTGCGTCTAATAGCAGAACATCATAAATTTCTAATACTTCTTCATAATTAACATAAATGGGGTTATTCATGAAGTCTTACATTTTATATTCCATAATTTTGTTATTTGTGCTCTTCGGGAGCTGTTCAAAAAACAATGTTACACAATATGATTCCGGGGAAGAAGATAAAACCGGCGGTGTTTTTTTTAAAATAGATAAAGAAAATGCACCTTCTAATGTAGTAAAAGTAATTGCATACCTTAGCAGGATAAACTATGATACTTTATCTGCAAGTTTGAACTTAATCGACGATTCAAGCGCAGATATCCTATTTGAAGGTATTGCCGTAGGAGAATGGCATTTAACGGTTCAAGCATTTAATGAAAATCAGGTTGTAGTTTATGAAGGCCAAACGGATTTAGAAATTCTGGATGGAATTACCATTCAAGTTGATTTGGTGTTGAATCCAACTGGCCAAGGAACTGGAAATATCTATATTTATGTTACCTGGGGAACAGAGGATACTTGGATTGATTTTCCTGGAAATCCAATCTTTACAAAAGAAAATACTCCTTTAAACCCCGTATACGTTGGTCAATCGAAAGTTTTATACGAGAATGGCAACTATAAAATGTGGTTTACCAATTTATCCTATGCAGGAAAAGCAAATATTGGATACGTAGAATCCGCAAACGGTCTCTCCTGGACTTCCGTACATTCTTCTCCAGACTTAGAGCCCGGTTCTTTTGGAAGCTGGGATGATTATTCTGTAACAACAAGTCCGGTTATAAAGGATGGTGAAGAATACAAGATGTACTACTCCGGCTGGAGAGATCAAAATGGTTTATGGCATATAGGTTTGGCTGTTTCTTCTGATGGTACTAACTGGAATAAAAGAGGACAACCTGTACTGCATGCAAATTCCGACGAATTTCAAATAGGACCTGGAGATGTTTTGAAAAAGGATAATCTTTACTATATGTTTTATTATGTGCGTAATTATCCTAATTATAGTATCAATCTGGCTATATCTGAAGATGGAATAAATTGGACCCGTTATGAAAACAATCCGATATTAACTGCCGATGAACCTTGGGAAGGTTTGGGTGTACATTATCCTTCAGTTATTTTATGATGATAATGAATTTATAATGGTATATATGAATGCGGAATCAAGTGGGTTCGGAATAGCAGTATCTGAAGATGGAAAAGTCTGGACTAAAAAAGCTAACAACCCGTTTTTCAAGAGTGAAGATTCATATAATGTCTGGGCAAAAAGAATAGCCTATCCATTTTTGAGGAAATTCGGAAACGAATATAGAATCTATTATACTGGTTTTGATGTAAACAATGAAGGAAAGATAGGGGTTTTAAGAAAATTTTAATTTTAAAATAATTATTTAAATGGGGTCTTTATGAAATCTTATGTTTTATATTCTTTAATCATATTATCCTTCCTGCATGTAAGCTGTTCAAAAGATAATGTTACAGATTACAAATCAACTGAAAGTCAAACTGGAGGTATTTTTCTTCAGATAGATAAAGAAAATGCACCCTCCAATGTTATAGAAGTAATCGCATATCTCATGAGGGAAAATTATGATTCCTTATCATCCAAATTAAATTTATTAAGCGAATCAAGCGCAGATATCATATTTCAAAACATAGCTGTTGGAGATTGGCACTTAATAGTCGAAGCACTTAATGAAAATAAAACTGTAGTTTATAGAGGTGAAACGGATGTGGAAATCCTGGAAGGAATTACTATTCAAGTTAATCTGGTGCTGAGTCCAACCGGGCAAGGAACCGGGAATATATATATTCATGTTACCTGGGGGACAGAAGATACTTGGATTGATTTTCCCGGAAATCCGCTATTTAAAAAAGAAAACAGCCCCGCAAATCCTCTTATGGTAACTCAAGCAAAAGTTTTATACGAAGACGGTATTTACAAAATGTGGTTCACAAATTTGTTTAATTCTGCTCGGGCAAATGTCGGTTATGCCGAGTCGGTAAATGGTTTGTCATGGGAGACTGCATATCCATCTCCTGTCTTACTGCCAGGTGAATATGGAAGCTGGGATGATTATACTGTAACCTCTGGTCCGGTTGTACGGGCGGATTCTGATTATAAAATGTATTACCATGGCTGGAGAGATCAATACGAAATGTGGCATATCGGTTTGGCTTCTTCTCCTGATGGAAAAAATTGGACTAAAAATCCGGAACCAGTCTTATATGCTACTGAAAATGAACATCAAATTGGAGCTTCGGATATTATAAAAGTGAACAATATTTATTACATGTATTTTATTGAAAGGCATTATCCTTATTATACTATTAATCTTGCTGTTTCCCAAAACGGCATTAACTGGGAACGATATGGAAATAACCCGATTTTGGAAGCTGATAAAGTCTGGGAAGGCACCGGTATATACTATCCTTCAGTAATTTATGAGGATGGACGGTTTATAATGGTTTATATGAATGCAGCAGCCAGTGGATTTGGAATGGCTGTATCGGAAGACGGAAAGGAATGGATAAAGAAAAATACTAATCCGTTTTTTGTTCCTGAACTCTCAAACAATAGCTGGGCAAAAAGAATTGCTTATCCGTTTTTTAGAAAATTCGGAAATGAATTCAGAATCTACTATACCGGATACGATTTTAATAATGAAGGTATGATCGGAGTCTTAAGAAAATTTTAAATCATTGTTAATCTAAAGTAATTTGTATGAAATTTTATCTGTTTATTCTATTGTTTTTCACTGCTTATTTGTGGGGAAGCTGCTCTAAGGAATCAATCACCGAAAATTCAAATTTAGAAATATGTACCGGAACCGTTTCCATAAAAATTGATAAAGAAAATGCCCCGTCAAATGTAGTGAAGGTTAAAGCTTCCCTTAGCAGAATAAATTACGATAGCATAACTCTTGAAATGAATTTAGTAACGGAAATAAGTTCGGATATATTTTTTGAAAATGTGTTAACAGGGACATGGCATTTAGCAGTAGAAGCCTTAAATAAAAACGGAGCGGCAATGTATAAGGGAGAAACAAATGTTACTGTACGGGAGGGAGTAACAACTGAGGTCAATCTTGTATTATCGCCTAATGGAGAAGGAACAGGGAACATTTATATTTATGTCACCTGGGGAACCGAATCCGCGTGGATAGACTATTCTGGTAATCCTGTTCATACGCCTGTTGGAAATAAATATGACAACTATGGAATTGCACAGCCGGTTTTGCTTGAGGAAGATAATAAATATCTGATGTGGTATACGGCTGATGCTGGAAATGCCATTAAATATGTTTTTTTAGCAGAATCTTTCGATGGTATAACGTGGACATTAGCGCAATCAACTCCAGTTTTGCTGCCTGGGGAACCGGGTTCTTGGGATTCTTGGGCAGTGCATCCGGGAGCAGTTATTAAAGAAGATAATATTTTTAGAATGTACTATGTAGCCTGGTCGAATCCTGATTTAAATTGGAATATAGGTCTTGCGACATCAAGAGACGGTTTAAATTGGGAAAAGTACCCGGAACCTGTTCTATATGGAACAGAAGGATGGGAATACCAGATAGCTTCTTCCTCTATTTTAAAAACCGGTAATACATATCTTTTATACTATTACGGAATTAGTCCTTCCAAAGATGTTGCTGTGGGAGTTGCGGCTTCATCAGATGGTATTGAGTGGGAAAAAAGTGTAAACAATCCCGTTTTAATTCCGGAACTTGAATGGGAAGGAAGAGGAGTATTTTATTCCTCAGTTATTAATGAAGGCAGTTCTTTTAAGATGGTTTATATGAATAAATCTGCTGATGGTTTTGGTATGGCAAGCTCAGAAGACGGCATAAACTGGATAAAATCATTATCCAATCCATTCTTTACTGCTGAAAATACGTCAAACCACTGGGCTAATGATATTGCTTACCCTTATTTGCTTAAAATAGGGAATGAATACAGGATTTATTATAGTGGAATGTGGAGTAATTCCAATGGTTATTTCATTGGATTTTTAAAAAAAATTGATAATAAATTTTAATTAGATAAAAAATGAAAATTAAGCTTTTAAAATGAACTATTACCCTTTATTATTTCCTCTAGTTTTACGGCAATATTTTTTCTATCGAATTTTTTAATTTTTTCCAAATCCCTTTTAAATTCATCTGTCTTGGTAAAAAAAATCTCAGCATCCTCATTATAACAAAAAAGCATTCCAGCGTTTGTTTCTTCTAGGATTTTATTTACCTCTTCATTATTATCGCCGAAGGCAATAATAGGTTTGCCCGATCGCAGGTATTCAAAAAGTTTTCCCGGAACATGCCTCGGTTCGGTTGCACAGACTAACAGGAATGATGCATTCATTATTTCTTTTATCATTTCCGGATAGGGCAGAAAGCCTAAGTATAATGTATGTTCACTAAGACCTGTCTCTTCAATTGTTCTTTTAATTCCGGGACTAACAGTCCCGATAAATTTTAGTTTATACTTCTCCTCTGCTTCAATTTTCTTTTTTAAATTTTTCCAGAAATTTAAAGGATTTTGATAATCAAAAATATTCCCGGCATGTAGAATTATTTTTTCTTCATTAGATTTACTTGATTTCTTTCCTGCAAAATCATCCTCATCATAACCCCAGTATAAAACCTCCGATTTATTCTCCAGCCATTTATATTTGGCTATATAATCTTTTTTCATAGTTTCTGTAATAAAAATGACTTTCTTGGAATTCTGTAGAACGCTTTTCTCAAAATGCATGTCGAGAGCTAATGTGATTCTGCTTCTTTTAAAATTCTTATAATATATAATATCCGTCCATGGATCTATAAAAACAGGAAAATGCGGAATGTTAAATGTTTTACTCAATTTTTTGCCTATTAAATGAGATGTATGAGGCGGACCGACGGAGATTATTGCTTTAAAATCTTTATTCTTTTTTAAAAAATCTTTGCCCTGTTTAACTGCAGGCCAATACCATCCGGCTCTTGCATCTGGGATAAATAAGTTCATCCGGATCCATACCGATAATTTATGCGCAATACTTTTATTCTCCTTGGATATGCTTTCTGATGGAATTAAAGCTTCAGTTTCGCTCTTTCCTGTCAACTTCCTGTAAATTTTAAAAGGCTCATACGATCTGGTTTTTATTATATCTAAATTAACCGGGACTTGTTTTAACAGGGTTTCATCTTTATGGGAAAAAGCATCTTCGGATGCGGTCAGAACAGCCGGCTGCCAGTTAAATTCATTTAGGTACCGAATTATTTTCAAAGGCCAATGGAGCGAAGCCTTCCCTGAAGGGGGCCAATAGTATGTGATGAAGAGTACTTTATCCATTATATATGACGTGAATTTTAAATTGATGTAACCCAAATTTAATAAAACCATCTATCAAAATATGACCATTTCGTTAGAATCCGTTCACTAATTAACTTTATATTCCTTTAGGATGAATAAAACTTATTTAATTGATATTGCTACGGCTTTACCGCCATTCAAAGTTTCTCAAAACAAAGCCGGATTAGAATTGATAAAAAGAATTGGAGTAAGGCCTGTAATATCCCGCTTAATTAAAGCGGCTGCAACGCATTCGGGAATTGATACCCGCCATGTAGTTCTTCCGGACGCAGCAGAGAATCCAGAAGAAAAATTTTTTTCTAAAGATGGAAAAGAAATAGTTCCGGGGACGCAGGAGAGAATGGATGAATATGAAAAATGGTCAAAAAAGCTTGCGTGCGAGGCAGTGGGAAATTTAATAAACAGTAACCTAATAAATGCTGCAGAGATCAGCAGATTAATTACAATATCATGCACAGGTTTTTTTGCCCCGGGATTGGATTATTTCCTCATTGAAGAATTTAAGCTGTCTCCGGGGATTAAGAGAACAAATATAGGTTTTATGGGTTGTGCAGCATCGATTACAGGTTTTCATTCGGTTCTTGAATCTTTAAGTAATTCTAAGGATGAACCTCGAAATGCACTCATGGTCTCCGTGGAGTTATGCAGTCTCCACCTCCAGATGGAACCCACTAGGGATAATATTCTATCAAATATGATTTTTGCCGACGGCTGTGCGGCAGCTTATTTTTCGAACTCGTTAAATTCCACTAGGATTAAATTTGAACTCCTGAACACTTTTACTTTCTTATTTAAAGATTCATCCGATTATATGGGATGGAGAATCGGAAATCAGGGATTTCAAATGATTTTATCTCCTGAACTTCCCAAAATCATACTTGATTCTGCTGTCCCCGAATTAATTAAAATTTTGGAATCAAATGGAATTGATAAAAAAAGAATAAAATACTGGGCTTTGCATCCAGGCGGCAAATCAATCCTGGATTCACTTCAAAAAGGGCTAAGATTATCCGAAGAGCAGATGATCCCTTCGAGGAAAATTTTAAGGGATTTCGGTAATATGTCTTCTGCTTCTATCCTATTTGTATTGAAAGAAATATTAAGGAATGAAAAAATTGAAAAAGGCGATCTTTGCTGCGCTGTTGCATTTGGACCGGGCCTGACGATGGAAGCAGCTTTATTCAGAGGGGCTTAATGTTCTTAAAACGCAGCACAAAAAAAGAAATGATGGACGATTTTTCCATAACTGATAAGAGAATTGACGGCGCTTTAGCCGAATTAGAATTGATAAACAAGTTTCTTGGCGGTATTTCAGTTTCAAAAAAAGGCATTGGAAAATTTTTTACGCCCATCAATTCCAATTTAAATTTTAAAATACTGGATGCAGGGAGCGGTTCATCGGGGATTCTTCTTAAGATAAGAGAAGGATTTAAAGAAATTAGTATTTGCTCTTTGGATAAAAATCAGCAGGTATGTCATTATTCAAAAAACAAGAATTCATTAAATATTATCTGCGGAGATATATTTTATCTTCCATTAAAAAAAGGATATTTTGATATAGTACATGCCTCGCTGCTTCTGCATCATTTCAGCATAGATGAATTAAAAGAAATATTTGGAAATCTTCTGCTGCTGGTAAAAAAAGGAATAGTAATAAATGAACTGAGGCGTAATATTTTTGCTTTAGCAGGAATAAAAATATTGACATTATTTTTTTCAAAAAATGAATTAGTAAAAAATGATGCTCCTTTGTCTGTTAAAAAAGGATTCTTAAAAAAAGAATTAAAAGATATTTTAGCAGCTCTTCCGGCTGCAGGGTATTCAATAAAAAGGAAATGGGCATTCAGATGGCTTATAGTGGTATTTAAATAATGGTAGGAGTGGATTACGAAGTAATAATAATCGGCGGAGGTCCGGCTGGTTCAGCCGCCGCATTGAATCTGTCCGGGTGCGGCTTTGATGTCTGCTTAATTGAAAAAAAAAATTTTCCCCGCGAAACTTTATGCGGTGAATTTCTTTCCGGCGAAGTATTTAACAATCTTAAGGTATTGAGTATTGATCAGCAATTTCTTTCACTAAATCCAAGCTTGATTAAATCTTTCAAAGTTTTTTTTGAAAACGGGAAAAGTTTTTCAGGTAATTTCGATTTTAATGCATTCGGCATAAAAAGATCTAAATTTGATTCCTTCCTGCTAGACAACGTAAAAAGTAGAGGGGTTAAAGTTATTCAGCCTGGAGAAGTAAAGGAAATCTATAAAGATCGCGAAAAATTTACACTTAAAATTAAGCAACCGGAAGGCGGCGAAATAGTTTTAAAAACTCGTAATTTAATTGCGGCTTACGGCAAGCAGAACAGTTTAGATTTAAAATTAAAGCGTTCCTTCAGCACTAATAAAACAGGTTTTAATGGAATAAAATATCATGTAAGCAGCGAATATTTTAATTCGTTTGAAAAAGATGAGATTCATATTTATACTGGAAAAAATATTTACTGCGGTATTAATTATGTTGATCATGAAACGGTTACTCTCTGCTTGCTTCAAAAAAGAATGGAGAACGTAGGTTCTTTTAAACAGCATTTATTGGAGCTGTTTAATTCAAATAAAAATTTCAATAGAATACTTAAAAAAAGTTTTTTTTGAAAACGGGAAAAGTTT